>CANFVX010000064.1 GCA_947450495.1 Gammaproteobacteria bacterium | reverse complement strand
CTCTCCACGCGGTTACCGTTGAGAACCTGTTCTCGGCAGCTGTGCCGGTAGCGGACCGTTCCGCCACGGAGACCGAGCGCGGCGTGGGAGACGCGTTCAATCAGGTCATCATCAAACTCACCGGCCGCAACGATATTCTCGGCGACCCGCGCGTGCGCAAGCTCGCGGCCCGGGCCCGGAGTCTCGTCACCGTGGTCGGCCAGGCTCAGAGCGGCAACGCCACCGACGGCTACCGGCTGCGAGTCGACTTCGACGGCGACGCCCTTACCACGGCGCTGCGTCAGGACGGCATAGCCCTTTGGTCTCGCGACCGGCCGCAACTTACGACTTTGCTGGTGGTCGAGACGCCCGACGGCAGACATCTCGGCGAGGATGAAATCACCAATCCGATATTTACCGCGCTAGCGCAGAGCGCGACCCGCCGAGGCCTGCCCTTGCTGCGCAAACCGGCGGCGCCTAAAGCAGGCGCCGAGCCAACGGCGGTGCTGGCAGCGCTGTTGGGTCCGGACCCGACACCGGGCGATGCCGTCGGCGAGCCGCAACTGGCCGGGGTTCTGTCTCAACGCGGCGACGGTGACTGGGCTGCGGATTGGCGGGTCCGGGTCAATGGCCAATCCACTGTGTGGAATGCCCGCGGCGCGGATCCCCTGTTGCTGACGGCGGGCGGGATCGACCGCGCGGCCGATTTGGTGGCTGGCGGGTACACCTGGGCGGGCGATGTTGGCGGCGAGTTGGCCAATGTCGAACTCAGTGTTGATGGCATTCGCTCCGCCGCCGACTACGGACGAGTCCTGGGCATCCTGCGCGGCTTCGATATCGTCGAGAAACTCGGTGTGAGTCAGGCGACCGCCGACCGGGTGCGATTTACCCTTGCGGTGCGCGGCGGGCCATCGGCCATCCGCCAAAGCCTGCAACTGAATCGACAGCTGCAGCCCAATTCAAGCGACCCCGCACTGTGGAGCCTGTCAAACCAATGATCGAAACCGCTGGCCTTTCTGATTCGCAAAAATGGCTGATTCTGGCGGTGGTCGCCGGCACCGGCGCCTTGGTTTATCTGCTGGGTCCGGTCCTGGCGCCTTTCATGGCCAGCGCGCTTCTGGCCTATCTGGGCGATCCGCTGGTGGACCGCCTGGAGGCGCGCAAGCTCTCCCGCACTACCGGCGTGGTGATCGTTTTCGTGGGCATGCTCGGTTTCGCGACAGTCTCCGTGATGATTATTTTCCCGGCACTCGAACAGCAGGTGGTGGTGTTGGCCGGCAAACTGCCCCAGTTGCTGATTTGGGCCGATGAGCGCCTCTTGCCCTGGCTGAACGCGCGGTTTGGCCTGAACGTTGATATCGACCCGGCGGCCTTACGCGACAACCTGACAGGGCATTGGGGCGAACTGTCGAGCGTGCTGCGCAACGTATTGATGCAACTCGGGCGCTCCAGTCAGGCGCTGTTGGGATGGGTCAGCTTTCTCTTTTTAGTCCCGATGGTCACGTTCTACCTGCTCCGCGACTGGGACGTGCTGGTGCACCAGATTCGCGAGCTGATTCCCCGCCGTTACGAGCCGCGCATCGTGAAAATTGTCAGCGAAATTGACCTTGTACTGGCGGAGTTCCTGCGCGGCCAACTGACGCTCATGGTGGCGCTGGCCACCATCTATGTCGTAGGGCTGTGGGCGGTTGGCCTTGAGCTCGCGTTTTCCATCGGCACCATTGCCGGGATGGTGAGCTTTGTGCCGTATATGGGCGTGATTGTGGGCGTGCTGCTCGCGAGCGGCGCCGCGCTACTCCAGTACGGCGACCTCTGGCATCTGGTGGCGGTGGCCGGCGTGTTCGGCATTGGGCAGACACTGGAAGGCATGGTGCTCTCGCCGATCCTGGTGGGCGAGCGCATAGGCTTACATCCGGTGGCGGTGATTTTTGCGATCATGGCTGGCGGTCAATTGTTCGGTTTCGTGGGCGTCCTGTTGGCGTTGCCGGCCGCGGCAGCGGTGGTGGTGGTGTTGCGCCACTCACGTGACGAGTACAGGCGGAGTTCGCTCTACGATCGGGCGCCGATTCTGCCGCCCTGATGTCAATCGTCTCCGAAGATGGCCGTTGGCAGCAGCTGACACTCGGCCTGTTCCGGCAAAGCCCCGCCAGTTTTGAGACCTTTCTGGCCGGCACGAACGGCGAGGCGCTGCGCGCCGTTACGGCCTGGGCGACCCTCCCTGATAGCCCATGGTGCCTGTTCCTCTGGGGACCCTCTGGCGTGGGGAAGTCGCATCTGCTTCAGGCGGCCCTCAGGGCGGTGGACCAACGCGACGCAAGCTGCATCTACCTGCCCTTGCGGGAGGCTCGCCAGCACTCCGCCGAATTATTGGAAGGTCTGGACAGCCTGTCCGCTGTGGGCCTTGACGATTTGGACGCCATCGCCGGCGACCCTGTCTGGGAAGAAGCCGTGTTCACGCTCTACAACGCCATGCAGGCCACCGGGCGGCGATTGATAGTCAGTGCCGATTGCAGTCCCCAGACCTTGGGACTGCTGTTGCCCGATCTGCGCTCCCGTCTGAGCGCGGCGCTGGTGTATCACATTGAGAACTTGAATGACGAAGACAAGGCGCAGGCCTTGATTGGCGCTGCCGCCCGGCGAGGGATCGCGCTACCGGAAGCGGTCGCGCGCTATCTGTTGCGACGTTTGCCTCGCGACTGGGCCGGCTTGAATGCCGCTCTCGATCGGCTGGATGCGGTGTCGCTCAGCGCCGGGCGACCGCTCACCGTGCCGTTTGCCCGCGAGGTTCTGGTTCTGCCGGACTAACGCGGCCCGAGGCGTTGGGCAATGCTGGCGAGCCGGCGTCCCTGCGCAAAGCACAGCGCCTGCTCATGCTCGCTCAACGGGAGTTCGTCACGGTCACCTGCAAGGTGACTCGCCCCGTAGGGCGTGCCGCCCGTGCGGGTAGCGAGCAGGGCGGGTTCGCTATAGGGCAGGCCGATGACCATCATCCCGTGATGGAACAGCGGCAACATCATGCTCAGCAGCGTGCTTTCCTGACCGCCGTGCAGACTGGCCGATGAGGTGAACACCGCCGCAGGCTTATCGATCAAGGCCCCCGACAGCCAGAGGTCACTGGTGGAATCGAGAAACGCTTTCATGGCGGCCGCCATATTGCCGAAGCGGGTGGGCGAGCCGAGGGCGAGTGCGGCACACTCTCGCAGGTCGTCTTTGGTGGCGTAAGGCGGGCCTTCATCCGGTATGGCATCGTCGGCCGCGCCCCACGGGGGAACTGTGCGCGTGCGGGGCGTGCAGCCTGCAACGCTCATCACGCCGCGCGCGATATGCTCCGCCATGGCGCGTACATGACCATGGCGGCTGTAGTAGAGGATCAGGATTTCGGTCACGAGTAGCGGGCTCCGTCCGGGGCTGGCAGAGGAATGTTCATCATGAAATCTCTGGGCTGGTGCGCATCGATCGGCTTGCAGTGTAGCGGTGGCGCTGAATGACAGACAGTCGCCAGACAATTCCCCCTTCGCGTCCCCGAGTTATCGCGCAGACCGTCTGGCTGCTGCGTGAACTCGCGAGTCGTGCGGTCTCCAGCCAGTGCACGCAACTCGCCTCGGCGCTGGCCTATACCTCGATGCTGGCGCTGGTGCCGCTCTTGGTGGTCGGCTTTGCCACGCTCGCCCTGTTTCCCGCGTTCGAGGTCTGGCAAACGTCTCTTCAGGAATTCATTTTCCGCAGCTTTGTGCCCGGCATGGGCGAGGTGGTGCAACAGCATCTGGTGGCTTTTGCGGGCAAGGCACGTGCGCTGCAGGGGCTCGGTGGCGCGGCGCTGTTGGTGACGGTGCTGTCGCTGATGGCCAGTATCGAGACTGCCTTCAATGACATCTGGGAAGTGCGCCGCGCGCGACCCTTGGGCAAGCGCCTGCTGCTCTACTGGACGGTGTTGACCTTGGGCCCGCTGCTGGTGGGGGTGGGACTGGTCGCGACCTCCATTGTGGTTTCGCTGCCTTTGCTGCAACAGGCGGTGGCCGTCACGGGCGTGGCCAATGCCTTACTGCAGAGTTTGCCGGTGCTGGTGACCTGGGCCGCTTTTCTGCTGGCTTACAAAGCGATCCCCAATCGGCCCGTGCGCTGGGGGCACGCCGTGGTGGGCGGTGGTGTGGCGGCCATTCTGTTTGAAATTGCCAAGCGCCTGTTTGCCGTGTGGGTGACGCAGTTTCCCTCCCAACAGGCCATTTACGGCGCCTTCGCGACGGTGCCCATTTTCCTACTGTGGATTTATCTCTCGTGGCTCATTGTGTTGCTGGGTGCCCTGTTTACGCGCTGTCTTGATTCGCTGCCCGCGGAGCCCGATGCCTTGGGTGAGCGCGATTGGCGAGCGTCTGCCTGCTATCGGGTATGGCGCGTGCTGGTGCATCTGCACGCGGCCCAGCGGGACGGCCGGGCATTAGAGGAAGACCAACTGCTGGCGCTGGAACCTGAACTCGATGGCCATGCGCTGGCGGAAGCCTTGCACGTGCTGGCCGGCGCGCGGTGGATCGCGCGCGATGAGTCCTATCGCTGGTTGCTGGTGCGAGATCTTGATGACCTCTGCTTGCTGGATTTGGCTCGGATCGCACCGCCGACGCTGGGCCCCGAAGCCGATGCGGTGGCGGTCAGTGCCGAAGATCAGGCGCTGTATGCTGTTCTCACGGCCCATCGCCAGGCACTCGAAGCGCGCTTTGAATGTTCGCTCGCGTCCTTGATGAGTCCGGCTGCCGGGAGAGTTGAGCAATGCTGACCCGTCGCTATGTGGTTACCGGTCGCGTGCAAGGCGTTTTTTTCCGGGCCTCGACCCGAATCGAAGCGCAGCGCCTGGGTTTGCGCGGCTGGGTGCGAAATCTGCCCGACGGTCGGGTGGAGGCGCTGGTGAGCGGCGAGCCTGAGGCGCTCGCCGCGCTTGAACGCTGGCTGGCCGTCGGGCCGCCTCACGCCCGGGTGACGCAGGTGCAGGCGGTGGATGAGGCCCTGCAAGGATTCACAGACTTTGTCGTTGCCTGAGTCGCTGGCTGGGGATGGTCATGTTTGAGGCGCGCCAGCCGGGGCTGTTGTGGCTCGGCCTGCTGCTGGCTTTGGCCTGTTGGCCGTTTTATCTCTGGCTCACCTTGCGCGGTGACTTCATGGGCCTGCTCGCGGACAGTTACATCTACCTCGCCACGGCGCGCGAGTTCGCTTTGGGTCGCGCGGCCGACTCGCTGCTGCTGACCTATATTTTCGATAACTACGCATTCCCTCCGCTTTATTCGCTGACGCTGGCCCTGTTCGGGGCCGGCGGGCAGTCGCCCATCGCGACCTATACCCTCAACGCGGCGCTGATGAGCAGCGTGGTTGGACTCACCTACGTTTGGCAGCGCGTGGTGGGTTTGCCCATGACCGCTGCGCTGTTGAGTGCCTTGCTGCTGGCGATCATGCCGGTGACGCTGCTCTCGGCGATGAACGTGTTGAGCGAACCACTATATGTGTTGCTTACGATGGGCGCCGCGATTCGCTTGTCAGGCGCGCGGCCTTCATCACGGCACTGGCGGGATGCCGCGGTGCTGGTGGGGCTCGCCACGCTGACCCGTAGCGCTGGCGTTACCGCGCTGGCTGCATTGGTGTGGGTTTGGGTCTTACAGCGGGGGTGGCAATCAAGCCGCTGGAGCCTGCTGCCCGCATTGGCGTTGCCGGGCGCTTGGCTGCTTGTTCAGCATTGCGCGGGCTTTGGCACGTATGTCGCGCCGGACGTGTTCAATAAGGGGCTGCTGGCCACTATCAGCGTGAATCTGCACGCCTTGGCGGTGGCGGGCGTGGGTCTTTTTGATCCCGGAGTGGGGCTGCACAGCAGACTCTTGATGGGCACGCTGGCGCTGGTGGCCGTGCCGGTGTGGGGCATGCGTTTAATGCAGGCGCGCTTCGATGCCTGGTATTTGCTGATTTACGCCGGCCTTTTGCTGATTTGGCCGCATCCTGCCCACGCTGCACGCTTTCTGTTTGCGGTCTTGCCGCTGCTTCTCGCGTACGCCGCGATGGTGGGTGAGTGGTTGACGCGGTTGAACGGCGCTCGCGGGATGCGCAACGCGCTAGTGGCACTGCCGCCGCTGGCCCTGCTGATCTGCGCGCTGCCCGGCAGCGTTGGCATGATCTCGACGGTACTTGAGGAAACCAGGCCCGATTATCTCGCGGCCGTCAGGGCTCCTTTCTGGTACAGCGTGCCGCCCGGGGAACGCCCGGCACTCGTCGACTTTTCGGTTCGTGCAGAACGCGTGATGCGGGCGATTGGCGAGCTGCCGCCAGCGGCCTGCGTGGCCACTGGCACTATCCCGGCAGAATCCGCTTTGTTTTATGGGCACCGGCAGGTGGTTGATTTGGCGCGGGTGCGCCGTTCCCCTGCGGCGGTCGGTCAGATACTGGCGGCGTGCCCCTATGTGCTGATGGCCGCTGCCATCCCGACGCCCGCTCCACCCGGGATTGTGCCGATGTATCCCTTCCAGATGATCGCCGACCGCCTCGAGCCGATCTGGATCGAGCGGAGCCCGACCCTCGGCAGCAATAGCCCGGTGCTGTTGATGTTGGCGAAAGTGGCGCCTACGCCTTAGCCGCCGGCGAGCCGTCCGAGCACCAGCTGCACGGCGTCTTCCAGCGGCAGGTCCTGCGCGTTTTCGTCGGTGCGGGCCTTGTACTCCACCGTGCCGGCGTCGAGTCCGCGATCGCTGATAACCAGACGATGCGGAATGCCGATGAGTTCGAGATCCGCAAACATCACGCCCGGACGCTCGTTCTTATCGTGGAACACCACATCCACCCCGGCCGCCAGCAAGCGCTCGTAGAGGGCTTCGGCCGCGATCCGTAGTCGCTCTGACTTGTGCATATGAATTGGCACGATGGCGACCTGGAAGGGTGCGATCGAGAGCGGGAAGACGATGCCGCGCTCGTCGTGGTTTTGCTCAATGGCCGCCGCCACGATGCGCGAAACGCCAATGCCGTAGCAGCCCATCACCATCGTGACCGCGCTGCCTTTTTCGTCCAGCACGGTGGCCTTCATGGCCTCGCTGTATTTGGTGCCGAGCTGGAAGATGTGACCCACTTCAATGCCGCGCTTGAGTTCCAGCGTGCCACGGCCGTCGGGGCTGGGTTCGCCGGCCACCACGTTGCGAAGGTCGGCGACGACCGGTTCCGGCAAATCGCGACCCCAGTTCACGCCGCGCAGGTGCGCGCGGGCCTTGTTCGCCCCGCAGACGAAATCCGCCACAGCGGCAGCGGCGTGGTCGGCAATGACCGGCACCGGCGAGCCGACCGGCCCCAGCGTGCCCGGACCACAGCCGAACGCGGCTTCGATTTCGTTAGGCTTGGCAAAGCGCAGCGGGCTCGCCACCAGCGGCAGCGCCTGCGCCTTCACCGCGTTCAATTCGTGATCGCCACGCAGCACCAGCGCCACCAGTCCGCCGCCCTCGGCTTCTACCACCAGGGTTTTCAGGCATTGCGCGGGCGCGACCTTGAGGAACCCGGAGACTTCTTCAATGGAATGTTGGGTGGGGGTGACGGCTTCGGTGAGCGCCTCCTGTGCGGCGGGCCGGGCACCCGCGGCGGGGGCGGCCACCATTTCGACGTTCGCCGCGAATTCGCCGGTGCTGGAGAAAGCGATGAGGTCTTCGCCCGAATCGGCCAGCACGTGGAACTCGTGGGACTTAGAGCCGCCGATATTGCCGGTGTCGGCTAGCACCGCGCGCCAGGACAGACCGATGCGGTCGAAAATCCGGCTGTAAGTGGCATACATCTCCTGATAGGTCTCTTCCAGCGAAGCATGATCGATGTGGAAGGAGTAGGCGTCTTTCATCAGGAATTCACGCGCCCGCATGATGCCGAAGCGGGGGCGGATTTCATCCCGGAACTTGTTCTGGATTTGGTAGAAGTTCACCGGCAGCTGCTTGTAGCTGCGGATTTCGCGGCGCGCGATGTCGGTAATGACTTCTTCATGCGTCGGCCCGAGGCAGAAGGGGCGATCGTGGCGGTCGGTGAAGCGCAGCAGTTCCGGCCCGTATTTCTCCCAGCGTCCGGACTCCTGCCAGAGCTCGGCCGGCAACACGCCGGACATCAGCAATTCCTGCCCGCCGGCGCGATCCATTTCCTCGCGCACGATGGCTTCGACCTTCCGTAACACGCGCAGGCCCAGCGGCAGCCAGGTGTACACGCCGGTCGCAAGCTGACGAATCATGCCGGCGCGGAGCATCAGCTGGTGGCTGATCACTTCTGCATCGGCGGGGGATTCACGCAAGGTGGGCAACAGGAGCTTCGAGATTCGCATGGTGATGACTCTTTGCAGATCAGAACGGTAAGAGGGCCGAGGGTCGCGGCATTCTGTTCACTCAAGACGCCTCACGCAACGGCGAGGCACACACAGTCGCTGATTCGGGCCACATTCCCGCGATTTTTGCCTTGAACCGATACGGAAATCGCTTTATGGTGCCAGCCCCTTCTGATCCGGCTGTCGGGCTTTATGCCCCGCCGATCCCCGGGACACTGCCGAGCCATCGCCCACGAGGTGCTGGCAGCACGCTTCACCCACCACCGGTACCCCGTTGGTCTGGTCAGCCTGCCGGCGCTTACTGACATCAAGTGAGGACACAGTCCATGAGCGAACAACTGCGGGGCGCCGAAATCTTTGTGCGCGCCCTTATCGATGAAGGCGTGGAGTTTCTGTTCGGATACCCGGGCGGCTCGGTACTCCACATTTACGACGAACTCTATAAACAAGACAGCATCAAGCACATCCTCGTTCGCCACGAACAAGGGGCGACCCATGCTGCCGACGGCTATGCGCGGGCGACCGGCAAGGCCGGTGTGGTGCTGGTGACTTCCGGTCCGGGTGCGACCAACGCCGTGACCGGCATCGCAACGGCCTTCATGGATTCGATTCCAATGGTGGTCTTTACGGGGCAAGTGCCCACCCACCTCATTGGCAACGATGCGTTTCAGGAAGTGGATTGCGTGGGCATCACGCGGCCCTGCGTGAAGCACAACTTCCTGGTGGAACGGGTAGAAGACCTCGCCTCCATCATCAAGAAGGCGTTTTACGTGGCGACCACCGGCCGCCCCGGTCCGGTCGTGGTCGATGTCCCGAAAGACATCACCGCCAATGTCTGTGCCTACGAATATCCCAAGACGGTTGAAATTCGGTCGTACAAGCCGAACACCAAAGGCCATCCGGGACAGATTAAAAAAGCCGCCCAACTGATCATGGCCGCCGAGCGCCCGATGATTTACACCGGCGGCGGCGTGGTGATCGATAACGCGGCGGCTGAACTCACCCAGTTCGCCCGACTGCTGGGATATCCGGTCACCAATACCCTGATGGGCCTCGGCGCCTATCCCGGCAGCGACCCGCAGTTCATCGGCATGCTGGGCATGCACGGGACGTATGAATCGAACATGGCGATGCATGGGTGCGACGTGCTGATTGCCATCGGCGCGCGCTTCGATGACCGCGTGACCGGCGATTTGGCCAAGTTCTGCCCCACTGCGCGCATCATCCATATCGACATCGACCCGGCGTCGATTGCGAAGAACGTGCGGGTGGAAGTGCCGATCGTGGGCAGCGTGAGCAACGTGCTCTCCGAGATTAACCGCCTGTTGCAGGAAGCCGGCGTTAAACCGGTGGACCGCGAAAACAACGCCTGGTGGCGCCAGATCCGCGAGTGGCAAAAACTCGACTGCCTGCGCTACGACAAGACCAGCAAGCTCATCAAGCCGCAGGCGGTGATCGAGTCACTCCATCGGGTGACCAATGGCGACGCCTACGTGACCTCCGATGTGGGCCAGCACCAGATGTGGGCCGCGCAGTACTACAAGTTCGATGAGCCGCGACGCTGGATCAATTCCGGCGGGCTCGGGACCATGGGCTTTGGGCTGCCGGCGGCGATGGGCGTGCAGTTGGCCTTCCCGGACAAGCAGGTGGCCTGCGTGACCGGCGAAGCCAGCTTTGTGATGTGCGTGCAGGAACTCTCCACCTGCCTGCAGTACGGGCTGCCCATCAAGGTGGTGAGCCTGAACAATCGCTACATGGGCATGGTTCGGCAGTGGCAGGAATTCTTCTACGACCGCCGCTACTCGCACTCCTACATGGACGCTCTGCCTGATTTCGTGAAGCTCGCCGAAGCGTTTGGCCATGTCGGCATGCGGATCGAAAACCCGGCCGATGTAGATGACGCGCTCAAGGAAGCCTTCGCCCAGAAGAACCGTCTGGTGCTGATGGATTTTATTACCGACCAGACCGAGAACGTCTATCCGATGATTGCGGCCGGCAAGGGACATCACGAGATGCACCTCGCGCCGTCTTCTCAAACCGAGCGGGAGCTGGCCTGAGATGCGCCATACCATTTCCATCTTGCTCGAAAACGCCGCCGGCTCGCTCTCGCGAGTGGCCGGTCTGTTTTCGGCGCGCGCCTACAACATTGAGTCTTTGTCGGTCGCACCGACGGAAGACCCCACGATCTCGCGCCTGACCTTGGTCACTCGCGGGTCGCCGGAAATGATCGAGCAAATCACCAAGCAGCTAAACAAGCTGGTAGACGTGATTCGTCTCATTGACCTCAATGAGGGCGCGGCGATCGAGCGCGAACTGATGTTGATTAAGGTGCGTGCGATTGGCGCCGAGCAGCGCGCTGAACTGCAGCGCCTGGCTGAAGTTTACGGCGGTCGCATCGTGGACGTGACCGAGTCCAGCTACATCATCGAGATGACCGGCGACGCCGCCAAGCTCGACGCGTTTATCGAGACCGTTAGCGCCAAGCGAGTACTGGAAGTGGTGCGCTCTGGCGCGCTCGGCATTCTGCGCGGCACCAAGGCGCTACGCGCCTAAGCCTCTTCAATTCATTTTCACGACGGGCACCCGCCCACCCGGATTCAACAGGAGTAAAACGAGATGGCCCTGAACATTTATTACGACAAAGACGCCGACCTTTCGCTCATCCAGCGCCGCACAGTGGCCATCATCGGTTATGGCTCGCAGGGCCACGCCCACGCCAACAACCTCAAAGATTCCGGCGTGAAGGTGGTGGTGGGTTTGCGCAAGGGCTCCAGCAGCTGGGCCAAAGCCGCCAACTCCGGGCTTGATGTGGCCGAAGTGGCCGACGCCGTGAAAGGCGCCGACGTGGTGATGATTCTGGCCCCGGATGAAACGCAGGGCGATCTGTATCGCGCCGACATCGCGCCGAACATCAAGGAAGGCGCCGCACTCGCGTTCGCGCACGGCTTCAACATTCACTTCGGTCAAATTACGCCCCGCGCCGACCTCGACGTCATCATGATCGCGCCCAAGGGCCCAGGTCATCTGGTGCGTTCCACCTATCAGCAGGGCGGCGGCGTGCCGAGCCTCATCGCCATCGCGCAAAACACGTCCGGTCAGGCCCAGCAAATCGCGCTGGCCTACGCCTCCGCCAACGGCGGTGGCCGCGCCGGCGTGATCGAAACCTCCTTCCAGGAAGAAACCGAAACCGATCTTTTCGGCGAGCAGACCGTACTCTGCGGTGGCGCCACGGCGCTGATCCAGGCCGGGTTTGAGACCTTGGTTGAAGCCGGCTACGCCCCGGAAATGGCCTACTTCGAATGCCTGCACGAGCTCAAGCTCATCGTCGACCTGATCTACGAGGGCGGCATCGCGAACATGCGCTATTCGATTTCCAACACGGCTGAGTACGGCGACTTTACGCGTGGTTCGCGCATCGTTACCGAAGAAACCAAGAAGGAAATGAAGAAAATTCTCTCCGAAATCCAGAACGGCGAATTCGCCCGCGAGTGGATGGGCGAGAACAAGACCGGCGCCTCGGTGCTGAAGGCCAAGCGCCGCATTGCGCGCGGTCATCAGATTGAAGAAGTGGGCGAGCGTCTGCGCGGCATGATGCCGTGGATCAAGGCGAACCGTCTGGTGGACCAGTCCAAGAACTAAGTTCGCGGGCACGACCTGTCCGGCGCAAGGCCGGACAGGTGACGCGCCAGCCGTCAATTGCATCACGCGCCGAGCGGCGTAAGCTGAACCTCCTCGTTTCGCCGGGCCAGTCCGGTGGGAGATTCATCCATGAATGACCAACGCCCAGACAACATCCATCGCCTGATCGTGCCCAACACCGGCAGTCTGCGCGGTCGCGGCATCTATCTGTTGCCTAATCTGTTCACCTCCGGCGCCTTGTTCGCCGGTTTCTACGCCATCATCGCGGCGGTCAAAGGTCACTATGAAGGCGCATCAATCGCAATTCTGGTGGCGATCGTGCTGGATGGCCTGGATGGCCGCATCGCTCGCATGACCAATACCCAGAGCGATTTCGGTGCCGAGTACGACAGCCTCGCCGACATGGTGTCTTTTGGCATTGCGCCGGCACTGTTGGCGTATCAATGGACGCTGCAGGAAATCGGCAAATTCGGTTTCTTCATTTCTTTTCTCTATGCCGCCGGTGCGGCGCTGCGTCTCGCCCGTTTCAACGTGCAGAAAACGGTGCAGGACAAACGGTTTTTCAAGGGACTGCCCAGCCCGTCCGCTGCCGCGCTGGTCGCGACCTTTATCTGGTTTGCTGATTTGCAGGGCTTGCAAGGCCACGGCGGCGTGACCGCGCTGGTGGTGCTGGTGACCTTGTCAGCCGCGGTGCTGATGGTGAGCAATCTGCGGTACTACAGCTTCAAGGATCTGGACCTGCGCAACCGGATCCCTTTCGCGGTGGTCTTGGGCGTGGTGCTCGTGTTGGGACTGTTGTCGATCGACCCGCCCCTGATGTCCATGCTGGTCATGCTGGTGTATGCGGGCTCTGGCGTTGTCCTGACGCTCAACCAGCTCCGGCGTTCCCGGAGCGAACGCCGGCGCGCCCGCGCGGCTCAGCGCGACGCCGCCTGAGTTCCTGAATGTCGCAGGCAAGACGGGCCGCGCTGGCGGCGATGGGCGTTGTGGAATGGGTGCCTCGGGCCGGCCCCGCCGCGCCCGCGCCGGCCGTCGAGAGTGCGCCTGACGCGCGTTACGCGATTGATCCTGCGCCGGTAGAGGAAGTCTCCGCCGCAGGTCTCGGCTGGGACGCATTGGCGGCCGCGGTCGCGAGTTGTGAGCGTTGCGCCTTGGCCGCTGGCCGCACCCAAACGGTCTTCGGCGTTGGCAATCGCCACGCCGAGTGGATGATCATTGGTGAGGCGCCCGGGCAGGAGGAAGACAGACAGGGAGAGCCCTTCGTGGGTCGCGCCGGCCAACTGCTGAACGCGATGCTGGAATCTGTCGGCCTCAGCCGAACACAGGTCTTCATCGCCAATATCCTCAAGTGCCGGCTGCCCGCAAACCGCGACCCCGAACCCGCCGAAGCCGCCGCCTGCGCGGGCTGGCTGGCGCGCCAAATCGAACTGGTGAATCCCAAACTCATTCTCTGCGTGGGGCGAATTGCCGCCCAGAATCTGCTCCAAACCCAAACGCCCATCGGCAAGTTGCGTGGCCAACGCTACGCCTATGGGGCGCGTGAAATTCCGGTTGTTGTGACCTGGCATCCCGCTTATTTATTGCGGTCACCCGCGGAAAAACGTCGCGCCTGGCAGGACCTGCTGCTGGCCCGACAGGTT
>CANFVX010000063.1 GCA_947450495.1 Gammaproteobacteria bacterium | reverse complement strand
TTACCGATGCTCTCAACACTCGACGGTACGCGCGGAATACCGATATTCCCATCAAGAACTCACCACCAGCTTTACCAGTGCATCTACCAATGGCGTTTTCCTTACCCTTAATTATGCCGGCGACCCGTTTTCTTTCGGTGTTTGGTAGCCCGCTTAACATCATGTGCGTGGATCGCGCCGCTGAACTCAGGAACTGAATATGGAACAAGCTTCACCTCAGCCCGTGAATTTCATGGAAGTCGCCCGTCGACGCCTGCCGAGCGCCGTGCTGGTTTTCGCATTGTTGTTGCTAGTGACGTTGGGGTTGGCGCTCGGTCTTCCTGCGATCTACAAATCTCGTGCGGTGGTGCTGATTGAGGCGCAGGAGATACCGCAGGATATGGTCCGCTCAATGGTCACCAGTTTTGCGGATCAGCGGCTTCAGGTAATTAGCCAAAGAGTGCTGACGAACAGCAATCTGGGTGGAATTATCCAAAAATTCGACCTGTATCAGACCGAGCGAAAAAAGAATCCGCTGGAAGTCGTGCTGGAAAAAATGCGTAAGGACATCATCGTCGCGCCCATCAGCGCAGACGTGGTAGACCCGAAGCAGGGCAAGGCGGTACAGGCGACAATTGCGTTTGAAATGTCGTACCAAAACCGCTCACCGGAACTCGCGCAGCGGGTGGCCAATGAGATCGTAAGCCTCCTGTTGAATGAAAATCTTAAGCAGCGCACCGAGACATCTACTGACACGCTGGGATTTCTGTCGGCGGAAGCCGAAAAACTGGGCGCTACCGTATCGGAACTAGAACAGCGTTTAGCGAGTTTCAAGAAGAGCAATTCCGACAGCTTGCCCGAGCTGTCTTCCCTTAATCTGGAGCTTATGAACCGTAGCGAGGCTGATATCAGCGCGCTGGACGGGCAGTTGCGCTCGCTCGATCAGCAGCGGGTCTATCTTGAAAGTGAACTGGCTCAGCAAAAGCCGGTTACACAACTGGTTTCCGAGACCGGCGAGCGAATCTTGGGGCCCGCGGATCGGCTAAAGGTGCTGGAAAGCGAGTTTGTGCCGCTGGCCGCGCGATACGGTGACAAACACCCCGACGTGATGGCAAAGCGCAGGGAGATCGAATCCCTCAAAGCGCAGGTCGGCGCAGGCAATTCTGCCGGCGAACTGGCCTTGCGGCTACAACGCGCGCAAGCAGATTATGGAGAAAAGCTGAAAAAATACTCACCAGACCACCCGGACGTTAAACGTTTGGCCCGTCAGGTAGACAGTTTGCAGGTCGAGTTGGCAAAGGCAGGGCGAAGTGCGCCGGCGGTGGCATCGGGTGCATCACCCGACAACCCGGCCTATATCCAATTAAAAGCGCGACTCGACGCGACTGTCGGCGATATTGCCTCACTACAATCTCAGCGCGCCACGCTCAAGGCGAAGATTGCGAATCTTGAACAGCGAATTACCAACGCGCCGGAGACCGAACGGGAATATCGCGGGCTGGCGCGAGATTACGAAATAGCGCAAAGGAAATACCAGGAAGTATTAGCTAAAAAGCAGGAAGCAGAGCTCGCCAACAACCTTGAAAGCAAGCAGCGGGGCGAACGTTTCTCCTTAATTGAGCCCCCGGTCATTCCCGAGCAACCGGCAAAACCCAATCGAATGCTGATCGGCCTGCTTGGCTTGTTCCTGTCTCTCGGCGCCGGCGTCGGCGCTGGCGCACTACTGGAGTCCATCGATAGCCGTATTTATGGGCGTGCCGGCGTGGTTAGTCTGTTGGGCGTGCCGCCATTAGCCGTCATTCCGGTGCTTTACACCGAAGAAACAGAAAATAAAAAGCGGTCTCGCTGGCTGATTGCCGCGACCGCACTGGTATTAGCGCTGATTGCAGCTCTGGTATTGATTCATCTAGTGCTGATTCCTCTGGACGTCTTGTTTTTCCGCGCGCTACGCGTTTTGGGCGCCTAGGCCGAAGTGCCTCAATAGAAGGGGATACGAAGAATGGAACGAATTAAGCAGGCCTTGGAAAAGGCGAAGGCCGAGCGCGAGGTGCTTGAGACAAGCCGAATAGCGGACCCAGTAGCGCCATCCAAATCAGACGACGTTGCAACGGGCACCAGCGCGCCGCCATTGCAAGAAAGTACGATTGCCTACTCACGCACACGCGTGGAACCGCCCAATCCGGCCTTATTGGCCCGCAACCGGGTTATCAACGGCGACGGCGATAAAACCGGCTTAACCGCTTACAAAATGTTGCGAACGCAGGTGCTACAGCGGATGAACGCCAAAGGCTGGAATGCCTTGGCGATTACCAGTCCTTCGGCTGGCGATGGGAAAACGCTCACGTCGATCAATCTGGCAATCAGTCTCGCGCGAGAACTCCACCAAACGGTGTTGCTGGTCGACATGGACCTGCGTAATCCCAGTATCCACAAGTATTTGGGGATGAAGCCGGGGCGCGGCATTTTGGGTTACCTCCTGGACGGTTTGCCAATGAAGGATGTGCTGGTCAATCCGGGCATCGAGCGTCTGGTGGTGATCCCCGGTGGAGAGCCGGTAGAAAATTCCTCAGAAATCCTCGCCAGCGCCGCGGTGGGTAAACTCGTGAATGAAATGAAATCCCGGTACCCGTCACGCATGGTCTTGTTCGACCTTCCGCCGGTGCTGTTGACCGACGACGCGTTGTCTTTCGCGCCGCACGTTGACGCTTTCTTACTTGTGTTGCGCGAAGGTAAAACCGACCGACAGCAACTAGAACATGCGATGGAACTGCTGCAAGACGTGCCCATTCTGGGTACCGCCTTGAATGCGGCAGAGAACACCAGCATGCCCTACTACTATCAGCGCTAAGTTCGCGGCATGTACGAACAGCACTTCGGACTTCGTGAGAAGCCCTTCTCGCTGACGCCAGATCCGGCGCTGCTCTTCCTTGGCGCCAAGCACATGACCGGCTTGAGCATGCTGAGATATGGACTCATGAACCGCGCCGGCATTACGGTTCTCACAGGAGAGATAGGAGCGGGCAAGACCACCTTGCTTCGGCAGCTTCTGGCGGAGGCTGAGGATGATGTAGTGGTAGGCTTGATCTCAAATACGCACGAGTCTTTCGGTAATTTGATGCAGTGGGTGTGCGTCGCCTTCGGGCTGCCGGTATCCACCGACAGCAAGGCGATTCTCTATGAACAGTTCGCTCAGTATTTGATTGCGCAATATGCCAGTGGAAAGCGCACCGTTCTGGTCGTCGATGAGGCCCAGAACCTTGAAGATCGAGCGCTGGAAGAGTTGCGCCTATTAACCAATATCAACGCCGACAAAGAGCAACTCCTCCAACTTGTGCTCGCCGGCCAGCCGGATTTGCGGCAGAAACTTCAGCAACCAGGTCTTACCCAGTTCGTGCAGCGAATCGCTGTGGACTATCACCTCAGCCCACTGGGTCTGGAGGAGACCGCGGAATACATCAACCATCGCCTGCTCGCGGTGGGCGCCACCTCCGCGCTGTTCGAACCTGCGGCCTGCCGATTCATTCATTACCAGAGCAACGGGGTTCCCCGAATTATCAATGCCATCTGCGATACGGCGCTGGTCTACGGATATGCCAGCGGCGAAACCCAAATCTCGGTGCATCTGGTTTTCGACATGGTAGTTGAACGGGTCTCGGCAGGACTATTTGGCGCGGGAGTCATAGATTTCGAAGGTTTGAGGACCGGCGACCCACAGCAACTACGCAAGCGTGCGCTCGATCGCGCGCGCCGTAGGGCTGCTTCGAATTTGCGGCGAGCAACTGCCGAAATATCTCCGGGGTAGAGCGTTAAAAGAAACCGTCCTGTGTAGTTGAGCGCATGTCGGTGGCCGATTAGCGAGCCGCTAATTGCCCGAATTTCCGCCTTCGAGGCATTTCGCACCGGTTGATTCCAATGGATTGATGCACATGAACAGGGAGTTTCGAGAGCGAAAATGCTGATCACTAATGGTGAAACAACCAAGCGCAATTTGCTGTTCCTTGGTCATACGCAAGAGACAGAGTCTCCCTACACTTGCGCATCACCAACGCGATGCCACTCAATCTCTACGGGAATGCAATGACGAGTAATGCAACTTATCAATCAGGAGTCAGCCCCTCGTTGGGCCGGACTGCTACCTGGGTATTAATTCTTGCCAACCTCGTAGGTTCGTACGTTCTTTTTCGAGAAGGGCTCGAGGCCATCTACACCACGTGGCTTACAACGCCCGAGTACAGCCATGGCATTTTGGTGCCGCTGATTGCCGCTTACCTGATCTGGCAGCGGAAGCATGAATTCCATTCAATGGTTTTTAGTGGCAGTTGGGGTGGTTTTCTGCTGGCCGTTTTTGGACTGCTGCTGTTTTTAATCGGTGAATTAAGCGCGTTATATATCCTTGAGCAGTACGCCATCCTGGTTTTTCTGCTTGGCGTGGTGCTCAGTTGTACCGGATGGAGAGTCTTCAAGATCATCGCAGTGCCCCTTTTGCTGCTGTTTTTCTCCATTCCGTTGCCAGCTTTTTTGTATAACAACCTGTCCGCGAAGCTGCAGTTGCTGTCGTCGGAAATTGGCGTGGCCGTGATTCGGCTATTTGGGATCAGTGTGTTTCTGGAGGGTAACGTGATCGATCTCGGCACGTTCAAACTCCAGGTTGTAGAGGCGTGCAACGGCCTACGTTATCTCTTTCCCTTGGTCACCTTGGGCTTCCTTGTGGCTTATATCTACAACGCGGCGCTCTGGAAGCGGGCGCTGGTGTTTCTGTCGACTATTCCCATTACGGTGCTGATGAACAGCTTTCGCATCGGGGTGATCGGAGTAACCGTGGACCGTTGGGGCCAAAAAATGGCCGAAGGCTTTCTGCATGATTTTGAAGGCTGGGTCATTTTCATGGCCTGCTTCGGCGTGCTCTTCGTGGAGATGTGGCTGCTGATGCGAGTCACCGGCGACCGACGGGATTTGCGTGAGGTGTTCGGTCTGGAAGCCCCTGTCAGACCTGAAGGACCCTCGATGTGCCTTGCCGGGCCAATACCAAAATCGCTGGTAGGGAGCACGGTCGGACTGGTGCTGGCGGTCAGCGCCGGTTATTTCCTTCCCGATCGTCAGGAACTGACTCCTCCGCGAACCGCATTCTCTGAGTTTCCAGTTCAATTCGCAGATTGGCGGGGACGCCCGGAGCCGATGGAGCAGGTCTACATCGATGCCCTTAAATTCACAGATTACGCGCTCATTAACTTCAAGAATTCGCATGGCGACGTCATCAATTTTTACTCGGCCTACTACGCATCGCAGCGGAAAGGGGAGTCGGTACATTCGCCCCGCTCCTGTCTGCCTGGAGGAGGGTGGGAAATTCAGTCCCTTACCCAAGTAGATGTGCCAAATGCGACCGTTGATGGGGTGCCACTACGGGTCAACCGGGCGCTGATCAGCTACGGCGATCAGAAGCAGTTGGTGTACTACTGGTTCCAGCAGCGGGGGAGGGTGATGACGAACGAGTTCCTGGTGAAGTGGTACATGTTGACCGACGCAATCTTTATGCGCCGGTCAGACGGTGCGCTGGTTCGGGTTATCGCGCCATTGACGCCCGGCGGCGACGTGAGCAGGCTTGACGGGACATTGAACGAGTTTGCTGCCGACATTGCGCCAATGCTCTCGCGTTACATTCCGAAGTAGGGACCAAACTGTGCTGGCTACAGTGGGCTTCATCGTTTCTATGTTCGTCACGATGGTGCTAACGCCGCCGCTGATCCGTATCGCCGTGGCGTTGGGGGTGGTCGATATCCCTGACGCTAGAAAAGTTCACGCCACACACATTCCTCGCATCGGCGGCGTCGCCATGATTATTGGCACGCTGGTGTCTTTGATCCTGTGGGCCCCGTATACGCCACAGGTTTTATGGTTTGTTGCCGGGGTGACAAATATTGCGGCGTTTGGTTTTTGGGATGACCGCGTGGCGCTGGATTACCGAATCAAGTTTCTCGGGCAGTTGCTGTCGATTGCCTGCGTCGTGTTTGGGGCTGGCCTGCAGATAAAGTTTTTGCCGTTTTTGGGCAACGGCGCTGAGTTGCCAGACTGGTTCTCCCTCCCATTCTCCGTGTTCGCTCTGCTGGGAATTATTAACGCCATTAATCTTTCGGATGGTCTTGACGGTTTGGCGGGTGGCGCGAGTTTCATCAGCATTGCTTCTATGGCCCTGCTGGCCTATCTCCTCAGCGATAGCACGCTGCTGCTACTGTGTGCGGCCACATTGGGCGGCATTGTCGGTTTTCTGCGCTTCAACACTCATCCTGCCCAGATTTTCATGGGCGATGCGGGCAGTCAATTTCTGGGTTTTACTGCCGGCGTGCTCGTTATTATGCTGACGCAATACAGTAGCCAAGTGATGAGCCCATTCGTCGCGTTGCTACTGTTAGGACTGCCGATTCTCGACACGATATTGGTGATGGGTCAGCGGCTAGCGGAAGGGCGCTCGCCGTTTAAGCCAGACAAGACCCACATCCACCACCGTTTGCTGCAATTGAATTTTGACCACTATGAAGCAGTGGTCATTATTTACCTGCTCCAGTCGGTCATGGTCATTAGTGCCGTACTGCTTCGCTTTGAGCAGGACTGGATCAACGGGCTATGGTTCGTCGGATTCTGTGGGGTCGTGGTGCTGGCAATCACGAAAGCGAGTCGGAGCGGTTGGCGTGCACACAGCCTTCGCAATCCTGCTGACGATGGCGTCCTGCAGCGATGGCTTGCGGCCAGTCAGGAAAGCGGTTTGCTTTACAGGCGCCCGTTGCTGTTTGTCTCATTGGCTGTTCCAGCATTACTCATTGTGAGGGCGCTCCAGGTAACGGGCATCCCGACGGACACGTCTCTGGTACTTCTCGGGATGTGGGCGATAGGTTTCATTGCCCTGGTGTGCTTGCGAGGGAAGCACCCCGTTGGGCTGCTCGATCGCTTGCTCGCTTGTACAACTATCATCGCGACCCTCTACTACGGAAGTACCGCGAGCCTCCGCGAGTTTGCCGGGGTGTTTTCAGCAGAAAATTTGCTGTATGGATGCGTGACGGCGTCGATTGTCCTGATTTATCGCTTCGCGCCGAAAAGCCCTTTTCGAATCACAACGATGGATTTTCTTGTTGTTTTTGCCGTCATGGTTATCCCGAACGTTATGAGCCTGATGGCCTTTCGGGAACATCTTGGAGAAATAGCAGCCAAATCGCTGGTGCTCTATTACGGTGTTGAGGTTTTAATTGCGCATTTTGAGCACCGCCGCTTTCTGTTGCGGGCCGTCAGCACGTGCTTGCAGGGAATTCTCGTAATGCACATTTTGTATTTTTAATTGAGTGTTTCATCGGGTTGTGCTGCCGTGAGGCGGGCACTCATCATGTCGAACGTAAAACTCGGCTTTGTCCGTACAACTTACCTTGGGTCTTAGTTATGTCAGCAAAAAACATTTGTCTTGCTCTGCTTTTTTTAGCGTTGTCTGCCTGTGGTGGTGCTGAAGGGCGAAAATCAGCTTACATGCAAAAGGGACAGGGCTTGTTCGATAGCGGTAGCTATGACAAAGCCAGGGTCGAGTTCAAAAACGTCTTGCAGATAGATCCCAAGGACATTCCAGCGCGATACATGCTCGCGCAGACCCTCGAGAAATTGGGCGATATTCGGGGGGCGGCCGGCTTCTATCTTGCTGTCATTGAAGCCGACCCAAAGCATCACGAATCTCTTTCACGCATGGCCCAACTTTATTTGATGGGCCGCAACGTAGAGGAGGCTGGCAAGCTTGCCGACAAAATGCTCGCGCTTAATGCTAAAGACGCCGACGCGCTGGTTATCAAAGCGGGCATTAAGTCATTGGCAAAAGACCTTGACGGTGCGTTAACTGACGCCACGAGCGCATTGGAGATCGCGCCAACGAACGCAAATGCCGCAGCCATAATCGCATCAATAAAGCTTCAGACGGGCAAGCCCGATGAGGCCGTTGCCGCGTTGAAAACACTGCAAGAAAAAGACCCAAAGAACACCACCAGCAAGAGCTTGCTCGCGCGGGTCTATCGCCAGTTAGGGCGAGAGGAAGAGGCCGAGCAGGTGATGCGCGAGGTCATCCAGCAGGAACCCAAACAACTCTCCCATCGCCTGATGCTGGCCCAGTTGCTGATTCAGGCGAAGAAAACGGATGCTGCCGAATCGGCACTGAAGGACGCAGTGAACGCGACCAAGGGTAACGAGAAGGATGCAAATATCGCTCGACTCGGGCTGGTGGAATTTCAGGCGAAGACGCGCGACGCAGACACAGCCATCTCGACGCTGAAAGAGATGATTAAGGACGACACTCATAATTTTGAGTTAAAGATGGCGCTCGGAAAGCTGTACGAAGCCGCGAGGAAATCGGAGGAAGCTAAAGAGACTTACTCGGCGCTTATTGCTGCTGAAAGCGAACCCAACAGCCCTCACGCGCTAGCTGCCAAGACTCGGAAGGCTGTTGTGCTAGGTCGTCTGGGTGATCGCCCTGGTGCAAAAGCCCTCGTTGACGAAGTGCTCAAGGCCAGTGCCACTGATCTGGACGCATTGGTGCTCAGAGGGACCTTGGCCGCTGATGGCGGGGACCCCGGTGCGGCAATCGCTGATTTCAGGGCCGCCCTGAAAAACAACCCGGATAATCTGGATGTCGTTCGTTTATTGGCCCGAGCTCACGGCGCGAACAAAGAGCCGCAATTAGCCGTCGACGTGCTCGCAAAAGCCATCGATTCGAATCCTCAAGCCATTGCGTTAAGGGCTGATCTCGCCAATTTGTACGCCGCGCAATCCAAGCTTGAACCCGCGATGGATCAATTAGACGCCATCCTCAAAGCGGACCCCGGCAATCGCTCCGCACTGGAAGCCCAATTCAAGATTAGGGTCTTCCAGAAAAACTGGAAGCAAGCGCTGGAAGTGGCTGACCGCATGAAAACCGCGGCCCCCAAGGATCCGGCAGGTTTTTATTTTGCCGGCTTGGTATACCAAAACCAGAAGAAGCTTCCAGAAAGTATTGACCAGTTTGAATCGGCTCTGGTTGTGGCGCCTGATGCAGTGCAGCCACTTTCCCAGCTTGTGAAAAGCCATGTCGCCATGGGGAAACCGGCGCTGGCCGAAAAACGTCTGAGAGAGGTTATTGAGCAGAATGGAAAGAACTTTGTCGCCTATAACCTGCTGGGAGAACTTGCGCTGAGTGCCAAGCGCTATCCGGACGCTCAACACGCTTTTGAGAAAGCTTTAAGCCTGAACGAGAAATGGGCAATTCCTTATCGCAATCTCGCGAGCACGCTGCTGGGTCAGCAACACGAAGCCGAAGCCATTTCGGTAATGCGGGATGGGATTCAGAAAACGGGAGGCTCGTCCTTGCTCTTGACCGCGCTCGCCACCTATCTGGAATCAGTTGGAAAGTTGGATGACGCAATTGCGGAGTACGAGGCGGTGCTGAAGTCTCAGCCGAAGTCACCCCTTGCCACCAATAATCTCGCCATGCTGCTCGCGGAATATAAGTCTGACCCGGAGAGCCTGAAGCGCGCTCAGGATCTCGCCGGTGCGTTAGCCAACTCAACTGAACCAGCCTTTCTGGATACAGCAGGATGGGTTGAATACAAAAGCAAAAACTATCAGAAAGCGACGGAGCTACTGGAGAAAGCCATCTCATCTGCATCGGACGCTGCGTTGATCAGATTCCACTTGGGCATGTCCTATCTTGCCCTTGGGAACAAAGTGCTCGCGAAGGACAACTTGAAGCAAGCGCTCGACTCGGACGCCGAGTTCAGGGGCAAAGATATAGCGAAGGCGGAGTTCGGCAAGCTGTAAACACCTCAGCAGGACAATGCTTAAAAGGTGGCTAGCGAAGCGTGAATGGCTGCTTAGCGAAATAACCTAAAGAATGTGTCATAAGCGCTTAATCTAGATAGAATTCAGGCCCTAACTCTCCCATTGGGCCAAGCGCGTGGACGGTCGTCGGTTTTTCACCTTTAAGGTGGTCTACTTTGCTTGCGCGACGGTTCTTTCCGGGACTTCCATGGCGTGGCAGAGAGATGTCCGGGGCGACATTGCGGCCGAATCGCGATTGTTTTGGCTCAGCCAACAATATGCGAGCCAATCCCCCCAAGATTATTCGGTGGCGCTAAGACCAGAAATTCATTGGAGAAACGAGCCAGCGGCCGCAGAGGTATCATTTGCGCCGTTCGTTCGGGCGGACTCGGCGGATCCTGAGAGGAGCCACGGCGATGTCCGGGAATTCACGCTGTCGGTGGCGCGGACCTGGTGGGAACTTCACATTGGGGTAGGGCGCGTATTTTGGGGGACGGCCGAATCCAACCATCTGGTTGATATCATCAACCAGACAGACCTAATCGAAAACATCGACGGAGAAGATAAGCTCGGGCAACCGATGCTCAATTTGGCTTTCGTCCGTCCCTGGGGCACTGTCGATGTATTCGTGCTGCCATGGTTCCGCGAGAGAACATTCCCAGGTAAGCGGGGCCGACTTCGTGCGAATCCAGAAGTCCGAGTGGGTAAGCCTTCGTATGAATCCGCGGCACATGAGCATCACCTCGACTTTGCAGTGAGGTATTCAGTGTCGGAAGGGGGACTGGATCTTGGTGTCTATCAGTTTAGAGGCACTGCAAGAGACCCTCTATTGATGGTCAGCCAAAGCGCAAAGGGCGCCATTCAGGTAGTTCCAAGATATGAGCAGATAGATCAGACCGGACTGGATGGCTTGTATGCCCTTGGCAATTGGCTGTTTAAGCTGGAAGCGTTGTATCAGTCCAACTCACGTTCCTCTCACGGGGCTGCCGTTGGTGGATTTGAGTACACAGAAACGGCCGTTGCGGGGACCGCTTACGACTTGGGCTTACTCAGCGAATTGCACTGGGATAGTCGGGGCGACCACGCCCCTACACCGTTTAATCATGACGTATTTGTGGGCGTGCGTTGGGCCTTAAATGACGTGTGGAGCTCGCAACTTCTGGCGGGGGCGGTGTTTGACGTGTCGACTGGCGATCAACTCATAAACGTGGAAGCGGAGAGGCGCCTGAGCGAGCGATGGAAAGTTAGTATGGAAATCCGAGCGTTTGAAGGCGTAAAACGTCGGGATCCTCTGAGATCGCTGCAACAGGATGACTACATGGGGCTGGAAATTGCGCGTTATTTTTAAAAGTGTTTCGTCTTACATGAAATTAAACTGGGATAGGTGATGCAGATCGACCGGAATACATTGGGTGATGGGCAAATGGCCCAGCTATTTGCGAATAATCGGGAGTGGGCAGCCGCTAGTCTGGCGCGGGACCCTGAGTTTTTCAGCAGGCTTGTTTCCCAACAGGCGCCGGCCTACTTGTGGATAGGGTGTTCGGATAGCCGCGTGCCCGCAAATGAGATTGTGGGCTTGGCCCCTGGCGAAGTCTTTGTGCACCGTAACGTTGCGAATCTTGTACTGCACTCGGATATGAATTGCTTATCTGTACTTCAGTATGCGGTTGAGGTGCTCAAGGTTAGGGACATCATCATCTGTGGCCACTACGGATGCGGAGGAGTCGCAGCTTCGATTCAATCGGGTTCGATGGGATTGATATCAAACTGGTTGAGGCCAATCCGGGAATTAGCCGAATTCCATGCGGGCACCTTAGAACATCTTCGCGGTACCGCTCGCACCGACCGTTTGTGTGAACTTAACGTCGTTAAGCAAGTGGCTAACGTCGCCAATACAACCATCGTGCAGGATGCGTGGCACCGCGGGCAAAAGCTCTCGGTGCACGGATTATGCTACGGGCTAGGAGATGGCATCCTTCGGGACCTTAACGTCAGCGTTAGTGTTTAGCTGGCGTCGCGAGTCGGAAACCTGATTTGAGGCCCGATCTCATACGTACACTATCGCCCTCGTATTAGTCTTTTACGGTAAAACCCTGAGGTGACTTGTGAGTATCGCGCCGGGTTGAGTCTTGCGCCCGGCGAAGTTAGCTATGCATGTGACGTTCGCGGAATGTCATAAGTTTAAGCCGTTGGTTTCTCTGCGGCGTTTTTAAGATACGGAAAGGTTTGACTGGGTAATCTGTCGATCCCTATTATTTAACATAATAAACATTATGCGCATTTTATGCTTGCTTTACGTAAGTGCCAAACTTAGGGCTTCAAAACTTCATTTTACGTTAGCTTTAGACAATGACCTGGGCTGATAAAGCTGCACCGTCCCAAAACGTAAAGCTCACTTGCTGAGCCTGCGCTGCCGCACGCTACCTCTCGTGAACAACGCATTGGACAGTACCGCTCATCGATTGGGAAATCGACCAAATTGAAGCCGGCGACATTGTGATTCGACGCGTTATTTACCGGACAGATGGACCGGTAGTTTTTTTACTGGGTCGGGGAAAATCTGTTCAGATTAGCGGTCCACGTTGACCGTCTAACTGACTGCGAACACACCAGTCCCCGGATTAAAACCATGCCCATACCGCATAAGTCCGAGATGCCCCGTCGAGTTACCGCAGGGACGAAATCACCACAGTCAGGAGAGACACCGAGTGGAACCTATTGAACTTAAACCCACGTCCTGGCCCGCAGAGCTCGAGGACGTCGTTCGAAAACTCCGAGCCACACGCCAGCTGGAAATGACCCTAACCGTTGCTGTCACCGGCGAATCCTCCCTGATGTACCGGGAGTTGCTGGTATGGGTATTGACCGAACATCATTCGGGTCGGCCGACGTCTTTAAAGCGGTGCTACTTGAGCCTTCCTTTTTCAGAGAAAAATCTCCGAAAAGCGGTGAAACTTATTGAAGATAAAGGCTATATCGCGCTCTACACCGCAGATGGTGACCGTCGAAAAACCCTGATTCTCCCCACCTCGGCGCTTCTCGTTACGTTAACCAACCGAGCGCGAATGGCATCGAGATTACTCGAGCAATTTGCTTCTGATCTTCCAGACGACTTCGAACTTAATCCCGAATTGTCTGCCAGCTAGTTAAGTAGAGTCCTCTCTCCGGAATTCGCTTTTCATGCGGAACCCTGGTTTGTTGGAACGTAGGGTTGGGTTGCGCCTGGTCGGAGCCGAAGCGTTCCGAATCCTCCCGGTTCACAACGAGGCGTCCCGTGTGCCCATCGCCGATGCGCTATTAACTGGCGGGTGCCAGTTTGGTTAGTGCTTGGGCTGCTCGGCCTGAATGGGATTCAGCTCCCGTTACCCTGCATCAAATTTTCCATCCATTGCTCGAGCGTGATGATTCCACCCGCTTTTTCTGCCCGACCTTGATCTTTGGTCGGCAGGATTTCCTGCATCAGGTCAATGCGTTTCCACTGGGCAAACGGCGTTTCTCTTTCGGGCGTTGGTACGGTACCCGATGACTCCACACGCTTCATTTTGTGGATATACCGGGGGCAATTGATGATCACGTGCGTGACGTTGATCCGGACAATCAGCTCCGCCTCAGGGTATTCACTCATTAAAGGGTCAGTCGCACTGACCGATGCTTCGCCCTGCAAGCGCAAACGATTTGGCGATTCAAAATCCAGAAACAGCAAGCCAACCTGGGCCGTGGCGCTAATGTTGCCCATGGAATGGTAGCGGCCGTTCCCGTCATAGCTCGGAAAGACCACAGTCTTCGGGTCAACGACCCTGATAAACCCCGGGGAGCCTCCTTTGTACTGGCACTGCGGGCGCCCTTCCTTGTCTACCGTCGCCAGCCAAAACATGTCGCGCGATTCAATGAAAGCTTTGTGGTGAGGTTGCACCTCTTCTGCGTCCATTGACTCGAGCGCAGCCGCCAGTCGCTCAGAATCGAACTGCTCATGCAGCGCGCGGTGCGTGTCTCCGTAAAGGCTCATGGATTTTCTCCCCTATCGATTATTTCGTTTTAAGTGCGTCGCTTCATGGTCGTTGTTAGTGACGGGCCAGGATGTCCCGCATTGCAGATTCAAGCGCGGATTGAAGTGAATCTGGCGCCTTGGGCGATCGCCAGGCGACGTGGTTGTCGGGCCTAACAAGCACCGCACCGTCTGCTTCGATGCCGCTC
>CANFVX010000062.1 GCA_947450495.1 Gammaproteobacteria bacterium | reverse complement strand
CCGGATTCAGATGTAGGTCATTGGCCACGAAGGGCTCATCGCTTCTTTGCTCGACCACCGGGTGCCGTCCCTGAATCAGCTCGATTTGTGCCTCGGTGGTGAACGCTGGCGCCCGGTAGTCCAGGCTTTCAGCGCGCTCGGCAAAGCACGCCAGCACATCGATTTCGGCCAGCGCGGCGGCGGTGTCCTGCAAGCCGGCGGTCTCTGTAGCAATTTGCTGGAGCAGTTCCGCGTAGAGCTGGCGCTCCCGCGAAAGCGACTGGTCGTGTGCGCGCAGGACCCGCGTTTCAAAGCCTTTCAGTTCCGGCGTGATGTAGCGCTCCACGCCTTTCAGGGTTTGGCGGCGCTGATAATCCGCGGGCACCGCGTCCCCGCGGCTCCGGCCCAATTCGATGTAATAGCCGTGCACCCGGTTGTAGCCGACCTTGAGGGTGGGGATCCCGGTGCGTTCGCGTTCGCGGCTTTCCAGCGCCAGCAGGTAGTCGTCCGCATCGCCGGCGAGCGTGCGGAGTTCGTCCAGCTCAGGATCAAAGCCCCGCGCGATGACGCCGCCATCGCGGGCCGTGACCGGCGGATTCTCAATGACAGCTCGCTCCAATAACTCGCGAATCCCCGTATAGGGCGGACAGCGTTCGCCTAGCTGCAGAAGCCGGGGAGAGGCGAGCGCCGCGAGGCTGTCGGTGATCAGCGGCAGTAACTGCAGGCTCTGGCGCAGTCCCGCCAGATCGCGCGGTCGTGCGCTACCAAGCGCCACCCGGGTCACGATGCGTTCCAGGTCGCCCAGCCGGGAGAGGAGATCCCGTAGTTCCAGCAGGGACATCGCGTGGAGCAGGGTTTCGACTGCCTGCAGACGCAGCCGAAGTTCCTCGTGCTGACGGCTTGGGCGCGCCAGCCAGCGTCGGAGCAAGCGACCGCCCATCGGCGAGCAGGTGGTATCCATCAGCTCCACCAGCGTATGGCGCTCGTCCCCATCCTGAGCTTGCGTGATTTCGAGATGGCGGCGCGTTGCGGGGTCGATCACCACCGCCTCATCGGCTACTTCAATCAGCGGCGGCTGTAGCTGCGGGACGCGCCCGCAGTGGGTCTCCTCGCAGTACTGCAGCAGCGCACCGGCGGCGCCGAGCAGCGCGGGCGCGTCCTCAATGCCCAGACCTCGCAGGCTCGCGAGCTGAAAGGCAGCGCGCAGGCGGCGCTCACTTTCGGCCGCATCAAACTGCCAGGGCGGACGGGCGCGCGCCCCCGCTGGCGTTAACCCGGCTTGTCTTGAGTCGGCGATCAGCGTCTCGGCCGGGGAGAGCCGCGCCAGTTCTGCCTCAAGCGCCGGCACATCCGGTAACAGGCTGACGCGAAAGCGCCCGCTGGCGAGATCAGCCCAGGCGAGACCGAACTTGCCGTCATGCTGATGCACAGCCGCCAGCAGGGTCTCGGATCTCGCCGTCAGCAAGGCTTCATCGGTGACCGTACCCGGTGTGAGGATACGGGCCACGCGTCGTTCCACCGGGCCTTTGCTGGTGGCCGGATCGCCGACCTGCTCGCACACCACCACCGACTCGCCCAACTTGAGCAAGCGCGCGAGATAGGATTCGGCCGCATGGGCGGGCACCCCGGCCATGGGAATCTTCACGCCACCACTTTCACCGCGCGCGGTCAGCGTGATGTCGAGTAACTGTGCGGCGCGCTGGGCATCTTCGAAAAAGAGTTCGTAGAAATCGCCCATCCGATAGAACAGCAGGCGGTCCGGATATTCCGCCTTGAAGCCCAGATATTGGCGCATCACCGGGGTGTGACTGGCGGGATCGCGCATGAATTATTTCGCTGGGCGCTGGGGCGCGAGCAGGGCGTCGATGCCGGTCGTCAGGCGCGCCGCCCGCTGGCTGACTTCCGGCTCATCCGGTGCCGGCGATTCGGCGGCCTTGGCGAGACTTGAGCGCGCCTGACGCAGTTGGACGATGCCGAGATTGTGCCAGGCGCGGTCGAAGCCCGGGTCCCGCCGAACAGCCTCGGCGTAGGCCGCGTTCGCCTGTTCCAGTTTGCCCGTACGGGTGTAGAGATTGCCGAGCTTGTAAGGCGGCTGACTGTTGGCCGGCTGCAGTCGACTCAGCGCGAGATAGTCTTGTTCGGCGCGGCTCCAGTCCTGTGCGGTATAGGCCGCGTCCGCGCTGGCCAGCAGGCTGGCGGGATCGGCGTTGGCTGGCACTTCTAACTTGTTCGCCGGCGCACTCGCGGACCGGAGACTCTGCAAACCGCCGCATCCGGACAGCGCGCTGCAGAGGGTCAGCGTTATGAGAAGGCTGGGGCGGGAAACCGGGACGGTCATGCGGGGCTCGGTAAATGAATCGCGGATTGCGGGACACGGATGAGGCAATATAGCAGCCCCGTGTCGCGCGGGCGCGAGCCCCCCTTGATTTGCGTGATGCCGATCCCCATTTCGACGACTCCTGTTAATTGCCAGAGTTGAGGCCATGACTACTACCCCGAACAAAGAAACGCTGGGCTTCCAATCTGAAGTCAACCAACTGCTCGATCTCGTCATTAACTCGCTATACAGCAATCGCGAAATCTTCCTGCGCGAGCTGGTATCGAACGCTTCTGACGCGATCGAAAAACTGCGCTTTTCCGCGCTGTCCGACGAATCTCTGCTGGAAGGCGAGCCGGAGAATGCCATCGATGTCGAGTTCGATACCGAGGGCCGGACGGTGACCATCCGCGACTCCGGCATCGGCATGACGCGAGAAGACGTCATCGCCAATCTGGGAACGATCGCCAAGTCCGGCACCCGTGAGTTCTTTGGGGCGCTGAGCGGCGACGCCCGCACCGACTCCCAGCTTATTGGTCAGTTTGGCGTTGGGTTCTACGCCGCTTTTATCGTGGCCGACCGCGTCACCGTGCTCACTCGCAAGGCCGGCACCGCCGAGGGCGTGCGCTGGGAGTCTGACGGGCGGGGTGAATTCACCGTCGAGCCCTGCTCCAGAGCCCGTCGCGGTACCGAAATTATTCTGCATCTCAAGGAAGATGCGTCGGAGTATGCCGACAACTGGCGGCTGCGCAGCCTCATCAAAAAGTACTCCGACCATATCGCGGTCCCGATCCGGATGCTGCCGACCACGCCGGCAGAGGAAGAGGGCGAGGCCCCCGGCTTAGAGACCGTGAACAGCGCCACCGCGCTGTGGGTACGTTCGAAGCAGGACATCAGCGACGACGACTACAAGGCCTTCTACAAGCACATTTCGCACGACTTTGAAGACCCGATGAGCTGGGTGCACACCAAGTCAGAAGGCAAGCTGGAATACACCACGCTGTTCTTTGTTCCCGGCCGTGCGCCCTACGATTTGTTCGATCGCGATGCCAAGCGCGGCATCAAGCTGTACGTGCAGCGCGTGTTCATCATGGACGACGCCGAGCAGTTGCTGCCGCGCTACCTGCGCTTTGTGCGCGGCATCGTCGATACCCGCGACCTGCCGCTTAATGTCTCGCGCGAAATCCTGCAGCGGAACAAGGCTATCGACACCATTCGCGGCGCGTCGATCAAAAAAATTCTGGGCCTGATTGAAACGCTGGCCGAGGGAGAGGACTACCAGAAGTTCTATCAGCCCTTCGGCCGCGTGCTGAAGGAAGGTGTGATCGAGGACGCGGCGAATCGCGAAAGGGTGGCCAAGTTGCTGCGCTTTGCGAGCACGCTGGATGACAAAGCCGAGCCGGCCGTGTCGCTCGAGTCTTACATCGGCCGCATGAAGGAAGGCCAGAAGGCGATTTACTACCTCACCGCCGAAACCCATGCCACGGCCAAGTCCAGCCCGCATCTGGAAGTGTTCCGCGCCCGCGGGGTGGAAGTCTTGCTGTTGTCCGATCCGGTCGACGAATGGGTCGTCCAGCACCTGACCGAATTCGACGGCAAGCCTTTGCGCTCGGTCACGCAGGGCAAGCTCGAATTGCCGGGCGACGAAGCGCAGCCCGAGCAGCCGGAAGATGCGCCAGAGTCGGACTTCATCGCCAAGCTCAAAGCGGCGCTGGAAGGCAAAGTGAGTGCGGTGCGTCCGTCCACGCGCCTCACCGATTCACCGGCCTGTCTGGTCGGCGACGACTACGACATGAGCGCGAACCTGCAGCGCATTTTGCGTGCCGCCGGTCAGGAAGTGCCGAACAGCACGCGCATCCTCGAGGTCAACGAGCGGCATCCGCTGCTCATTCGCCTGGCGACGGAGGAAGGTGAAGAACGCTTCAACGAACTCGCCGTGCTGTTGTTCGAGCAGTCGGTGCTGGCCGAAGGCGGGCGTCTGGAAGATCCGGCGGCTTTCGTCCGGCGCGTGAATCAGTTCCTCGTAGATGCGGCGGGCTGATTTGCGTTGCCCTCCCGCGCGGCGCAACGCTTAAGCGTGGCGCCGCGCGTTCTCACCCCCCGGCGACTGGTGCTCAACGCCGAGCGCCGCTTCCAGCGCGCGCGGCTGGTGTTCGGTCACGGCACCGATAACGCGCGCGACGAGGCGGTGTTTCTGGTGTTTCACGCGCTGGGGCTGCCGTTCAACGTGGAGGAGGCGACGCTCGATCGCCCCGTGGCGGCCGAGGCGGCTGCCAGCGTTGAGGCGCTCGTTACGCGGCGGATTGCCGAGCAGCGGCCGGCGGCTTATCTCACGGGGCGGATGTGGTTTTGCGGGCACGAATTTGCCGTTGATGAGCGCGTGTTAGTGCCGCGCTCGCCCATCGGCGAACTCATCAACGATCGCTTTGCGCCCTGGCTCGACGCGGCCCCAGTGCGGCGCGTGCTGGATATCGCTACCGGCAGTGGCTGCATTGCAATTGCAACGGCACTCGCCTTGCCGGAGGCAATGGTCGACGCCACCGATATTTCTGACGCGGCGCTCACCGTGGCCCGCGCCAACGCGGCGCGCCTCGGCGTAGCGGATCGGGTGCGGTTTTATCTCGCAGACATTTACCCGGATGCTGGCGAGCCTTACGACCTCATTCTGGCCAACCCTCCCTATGTGCCGCAGGCCGAGTTCGATGCCCTGCCGCCCGAATACCGGCATGAGCCGGCGCTGGGTCTGGTCTCAGGGGACGACGGGCTGGATGTGGTGAGACGCTTGCTGGCCCGGCTGCGTCCTTATCTCGCGTCGGACGGCGTGCTGGTGATGGATACGGGCGCCACGTCAGAAGCAATGGCTGAGGCCTTCCCCGATCTCCCGTTCTACTGGCCCGAAATGACGCACGGAGGTGACGGCATTTCTGTGCTGTACGCGCGCGATTTACCTGCGCCACGTGGCGACGCCGCGCGCCGCACTCGTTAGAATGCCGGCATGTCAGGAAATACTTTTGGAACGCTGTTCAGCGTCACGAGCGCGGGCGAAAGTCACGGCGCGGGTTATGTCGGAATTGTCGACGGCTGTCCGCCCGGATTAAGGCTGTCAGAGGCCGATCTCCAGCGCGATCTCGACCGGCGCAAGCCAGGCCAGTCGCGCCATACCACGCAGCGCCGGGAGCCGGATGAAGTTCGCATCATGTCGGGCGTGTTTGATGGCGTGACTACCGGTACGCCTATTGGCTTTGTGATCGAGAACACCGATCAGAAATCCAAAGACTACGGCAACATCAAAGACAAATTCCGTCCCGGTCACGCCGACTACGCCTATCAGCATAAATACGGTTTGCGCGACTATCGGGGCGGTGGTCGGGCCTCGGCGCGTGAGACCTGCGTGCGCGTGGCTGCCGCTGGTATCGCCAAAAAATACCTGTTTGAACGCTTTGGCATCACGATCGCTGGCTATCTCGCCCAACTAGGGCCCATTGAACTGCCCTGTGAAAATCTCGAGGCAACTGCGGAAAATCCGTTTTTCTGCGCCGCGCCGGACCGGGTTGCCGAACTGGAATCGTTTATGGATGCCTTGCGCAAGAGCGGTGACTCCATCGGCGCGCGGGTGAATCTGATTGCGCGCGGTGTGCCGCCGGGCTGGGGCGAGCCAGTGTTCGACCGACTCGATGCCGACATCGCCAAGGCCATGATGGGCTTGAACGCGGTGAAGGGCGTGGAAATTGGCGATGGCTTCGCGGCCGTCAACCAACGCGGCACCGTGCATCGCGATGAAATGACGCCCACGGGTTTTCTCAGCAATCACGCCGGGGGCGTGCTCGGTGGCTTGTCGACCGGGCAGGACATTCTGGTCAGCATGGCCTTGAAGCCCACGTCCAGCATTCGCCTGAGCGGGGAGACGATTGACGTTGATGGCACGTCCACGACGATCGAAACCTTGGGGCGTCATGATCCTTGCGTCGGAATCCGCGCGGTGCCCGTGGCAGAGGCGATGTTGGCGCTGGTGCTGATGGACCATGCGCTCCGGCATCGGGCGCAAAACGCCGATGTCCAATCGGGAGTGCCCGATATCTGCAGACCGCGCTGAGTAGCCGCCCCCGTGGACGCGCTGAACGACACTCGCGCGACAGAGGTTCTGGCCTCACTCCGCGAGCGGGTGACAACGGCAGCAAGAACACGCACCCCGCTCAGCCTGCACGGCGGCGGCACCCATCAATGCTTACGGCCCAAGCCTTTCGGCGAGCCGCTTTGCCTTGCCGACTACGCGGGCGTGATTGATTACGCGCCCTCCGAACTCGTGATTGTGGCGCGTGCCGGAACCCGCCTGCTGGAGATTGAAGCTCTTCTCGCCGAGCACGGCCAACAACTCGCATTCGAGCCGCCACGTAGCGGTGCAGACACAACCCTTGGCGGTGTAATCGCCACCGGTTTATCTGGCCCAGCGCGCCCGTATGCCGCTGCCGTTCGCGATCATTTGCTGGGCGTTGCCCTGCTGAGCATTCGCGGCGAAGTGCTGCAGTTCGGCGGCAAGGTCATGAAGAACGTTGCCGGATATGACGTCTCCCGTCTGGTCGTTGGTGCTTGGGGTGCATTTGGGCCGATGCTTGAACTGGCCGTGCGAGTGGTGCCGAGGCCGGCGCTGGTGCGCTGCCTGCGCTGGTCGATGCCACTGTCTGAAGCCCAAGGGTGGATGCAATCTGCGGGCAGCCTGCCCTGGCCCTTAAGTGGGCTCTGTCATGACGGCGAATGCCTGCATGTGCGGTTTGCCGGTGCCGAGTCTGCGGTCGTGGCGGCCGTTGATTCCCTGCCGGCCGGCGCGCTCGAGGAATCCGAAGAATTTTGGACCCGGCTACGCGATTGGCAGCTCCCGTTTTTTCAATCGTCTGACCCGCTATGGCGTCTGGTGTTGCCGCCGGCGACGCCGCAAGTGGATATTCCCGGCGCGGTGCTGTGGGACTGGGGCGGCGGGCAGCGCTGGTTAAAAAGTGCTGCCGATGACTCCGACATCAAAGCCCGCGCGGCGGCGGCCGGCGGTTACGCACGGCGGTTCGATGCTTCCTACGCTCGGCGCGACGCAGATTTGCCGCCGGCTCGCCGTGCGCTAGAAGCCCGACTCCGGCAGAGTTTTGACCCGGATGGGCTGTTTAATCCCGAACTTTCTGCCGAGGAAGGCTAAGCATGCGCGCTCGACTCGCCGCCGATATTGCGAATACAAAAGAGGGCGTCGAAGCCGAATCGATCCTTCGGGCGTGCGTGCACTGCGGCTTTTGTAATGCCACCTGCCCGACCTATCAGCTCACCGGCGACGAGCGCGATGGTCCGCGCGGCCGCATCTATCAGATCAAGTCATTGCTGGAAGGCACCGCGGTCAGCGCCGAAACACAAGTACATCTCGACCGTTGTTTGACCTGTCGATCCTGCGAAACGACCTGCCCCTCGGGCGTGCGCTATGGCCGTTTGCTGGATATCGCGAAGCCGCTGCTTGATGTGCAGGTGCCGCGCGGCGTTGGGCCACGCGTTGCGCGATGGCTGATTCGGCGGGCGATTCCTTCGGCCGGCTTCGGATGGTTATTGCAGATCGGGCGTGTCTTCCGACCGCTGCTACCGGCCCGGCTCGCCCGCCGCATCCCGGTGGCACGCGAGGCCGGCATATGGCCCGGCGTGCGACATCAGCGGCGCTGGGTGGCGCTAAAAGGCTGCGTGCAATCTGCGGTGCGACCATCGATTGATGCCGCGGCGGCGCGCCTGCTCGATCGATGCGGACAATCCTTGATGGTGGCACCCGACAGCGGTTGCTGTGGCGCGCTGGCCTATCACTTGGGCGCGCACGAAGACGCTAAAAACCAGATGCGTCGCAATATCGATGCCTGGTCGCCGACCTTACTGGCCGGCGCAGAAGGCGTTTTAAGCACGGCGAGCGGCTGCACGACATTCTTGAAAGATTACGCTGACGTGCTTGCCGACGATCCGATATACGCCGAGCGTGCGCGCCTGATTGCTGACCGGGTAAAGGACGCCACTGAAGCCATTACACCGGCAGATATCCGTAGTCTTGGATTGAACCTCTCGACACCGATTGCCACTCAAACACCCTGCTCGCTGCAACACGGATTACGCGGCGGTGGCCGCATTGAAGCCCTGTTGGCGGCGGCCGGCGCGTCGCTCACCCCGGTGGCGGATGGGCATTTGTGTTGTGGTTCAGCGGGCGCTTATTCCCTGCTACAACCGGGCATGAGTGCCGCACTGAAAGAACGGAAGGTCGTCGCGCTTGAAGCGGGAAAACCCGGCTTGGTGGCGACTTCAAATATTGGATGCCTGCTCCATCTGGAGCACGGCATGAAAACGCCAGTCCGGCACTGGCTGGAGATTCTCGATGAGGCAGCGAGCGCTACCCCGTCGAAGTCTTAGCAGGCGGTTAGTAGACCTTCAGCACCGAAGACTCGTCGGCTGCTTTCGGCTCATCAGATGAGTTGAGGTAATCGTCGATGCTTTCGCTCGGCGGATTGCCGTCGTAGATCAGGAATTCGCGCCGCTGGCGATAGGCTTCGCGGACGAAGGTATACGGGTCTAGCGCAGCCTGATCGCGGATATTCGTTTCTTCCAGCAAATTGGCACGCATGTTAATGGTCTGCAACACACCTAGCGGAACCGTCACGGCCGCGGTCAGATAGGTGAGCGGGTTGAGCGCCATGGCCGACGCTACGTTGGGTAAGTCTCGTGCAGAGTTCGGTCCGTAGAACGGCAACACCACATAGCGTCCTTCGCCCATTCCCCACTTGCCGAAAGTCTGCCCCAAATCTTCATCCGACAGCGGCAGTCCCATACTGGTGGCGGGATCGAAGAGTCCGCCGATGCCCACCGTGCTGTTGACGAGAAATCGACCCGTGCCGGCGGCGGCGCCGGTGAACTTGGCCTGCAGCAGGTTGTTCGCGATGACGTTCAGATAGGAAACGTTCTCGAAGGCGTTGGTGACGCTTGCCCGAATCGGTTTCGGTGTGGCCCACACGTAGCCTTTGGCGACCGGCACAAAGAAATTGCGGTCAAGGCTGTCGTTGAAGTTGTAAACCGAACGGTTTGGCTTTTCCCATGGGTCGTTGGATGCCGTATTCGTTTGGGACGTTGCACAGCCGCCGAGCAGCGCTGTGAGGCCAAGGGCGATGAGCGAACGTGTCACCGATTCTTTTTTCATGATGTCAGGGTTCCAGCCGAGGGGTTCGGTTCCGCTGTAGAAGCGCACAAAGGCGCGGCAATTTACTTGCCGGCCGCCACGTATGATGCAACCTTGCCATTGAGTTTCGCAACCAGCGAATCAATGCCTTCGGCGGCAATGATGCCGTCGTACTCAGAGCGTTTGAGCGCGAGATCGGAGACGCCTTCGGCGACCACATTCACAATGTGCCACTCGTCTCCGTTCTTGGTCAGCACGTAGTTGAGCGAGACCCTTTTCGCGTCGCCCGTCACGATGTTGGTGCGCACGAGCTCCGAGTTTTTCTTCTGCTCGTGACCGAGCGTTTCAAAGTGTTCCCCGCCGAAGCCGGAAAAATTATCGGCATAGGTGGCGAGGCTTAGTTCCCGGAAGGCTTTGATGAAGGCCTGCCGTTTATCTTCCGCCAAGCTCTGCCAGTGTCGACCGGTTACCACCTTGGCGATCGCCTGAAAATCGAAAGTGCTGTCGAGCACGGGGCTGAGTTTTTCCATGCGGCCTTTGAAGCCCAGCGTGCTGGCATTCTTCATCGTGTCCAGCAAGGCACTGTGCAAGGTCTCGACGACGGCGGTAGCCTCTGCGGCCGTCGCAAGGCCGGAAGCACCGAGCAGGAACAAGGAGAGCAGGAGACGAAGCGGTTTCAGCATGATGTTGTCCTCAAACGCTCAGGAAGGGTCGCGCTCATAGCTGCGATTTTTCCAACGGGAACGTTCACCGCGGAAGTAGCGTATGGCGGAAGTCCATGTCATCGCCAAATAAAGGCTGGCGGCCAAGGGTAAGGTCGGCGCCCAAAGTATCGTTCGGCCATAGTAACGCAGTATGGGCAGATAGCTCGCTGACATCGCCACGCATGCTCCGAGGGCGACCAGTCGGGTGTTGGGCTGACTCGAAAAGAGTCCGGCAATTGGCATGACGAAGGTCACTATCAGCAGCAAGGTGCAGAGCGCGAGCAGCCCCTTCGAATAGCGCAACTGGGTAAAGGCAGTTCTGGCGACCATATTCCAGATCGCGCCCACGGATTCGTAAGGTCGTGCGGCGGCCACATCGCGGGACAGACCAAGCCAAGTTCGGCCGCCATGGTTTTTCACGACTCTGGCCAGCGTGCAGTCGTCGATTAGCGCGTTGCGTAGCGCTGCAAAGCCGCCAATGCCGCGCAAGGTTTCAGTTCTGATGAGGATGCAGCCACCGGCGGCCGCGGCAACCAGCGGGTGCGGACTATTGGCTAGCGCGAAGGGGTAAATCATCTTGAAGAAGTAGATGAACGGCGGGATGAGGAGGCGCTCCCACCAGGTGTGCATCGACAGCGCTGCCATCACCGACACCAGATCGAGGGATTCGCGCTGTAACTTGCCCAGAAGCGCATCGAGAATTCCGGGTTCAAGTGCAATGTCGGCGTCCATCAGGAGCACGTAGGGCGAGTCGACCTCCTGCAGGCCTTGTTCCAGCGCCCATAGTTTGCCCGACCATCCGCCGGGTGAGCGTTGTCCGGATAACACTGTGAGGGCCGGTATTCCGAGGCTCCGCGCTAGTTCGCCGGTGCCATCATCGCTTTCATCGTCAATCAGAATGATGCGGGCCAGTGCGCCCTGCGCGGCGAGTTTTGGCAGGGTGGTGCCGATGCAGGAAACCTCATTGCGGGCGGGCACCAGCGCGGTGACGCCACTCAGGCCGGCCAGAGCGCCCGGCGCGGCAGCCGAGATCTGCTCCGAAGTTCCCCAAGGGCGCCAGGGCAGCAACAGAATGGCCGCCCACAGGCCCGAAGAAAGAAGTACCCACGCCCACATCGCTAGGACCGCCTAAGTGCTGTGTGCCAGCAGTTTGGGGTCAAGCGCTAGTCAGGCAACGCGCTTGTTAGAGCTGTTGTCGGCGTCGGCGTTGGCAACCGGTCGGGGTGCGTTGGGCACCGGTTCCGGATAACGGAACGGGACTTCAGGGGCCATCGGTCCGGAGGTCTTGGGGCCAAAGAGGGCCACCTTGGCGGCTTTCAACGGATGGGAGAAGGTGTCGTCGACGGCGGTCATTTCATAACCGCGATGCATCATGCAGTTGGCGCACTTGGGATTGACCCCGGTGCCGTAGCGATCCCAGTCGGTCTCATTCATGAGGGCATCAAAGGTCTTGGCGTAACCCTCGCCCACCAGCAGGTAACAGGGTTTCTGCCAACCGAAGACGTTGCGCGTGACCGCGCCCCAGGGCGTGCAGTGATAGGTTTGGTTACCGGCCAGAAAATCCATGTACAGCGGCGACTGGTTAAAGCGCCACTTCTTGCCCTGGCCGAGTTTGAAAATATCGCGGAAGAGCTGTTTGCTGGATTCGCGCTTCAGGAAAACGTCCTGGCGCGGCGCGCGCTCGTAGCTGTAGCCGGGTGACATCGTCACTGCCTCAACATCAAGCGCCATCATGCGGTCCATGAACTGGCCAATTTCAGGGGCAGTTTCGCCTTGGAACAGGGTGCAGTTCACCGTCACCCGGAAGCCGCGGGCGCGGGCCTTCCGAATCACCTGCTCGCATTTTTCATATACGCCTTCACGGCAGACCGAATTGTCATGCCGTTCCTTATTGCCGTCGAGATGGATGGAGAAGGTCAAATAGGGCGATGGGGTGTATTCGTCCATCTTGCGGTCGAGCAAGAGCGCGTTGGTGCAGAGATATACGAACTTTTTGCGCTCCACATAGCCTTTGACGATCTGCGCCATTTCTTTGTGTATCAGCGGCTCGCCGCCGGCGATGGAGACCACTGGCGCGCCACTCTCGTCAATCGCCTGCATGCATTCTTCAACGCTCAGGCGCTTGTCGAGAATTTCGTCGGGATAATCAATTTTGCCGCAGCCGGCGCAGGCCAGATTGCAGCGGAACAGGGGTTCAAGCATGAGGACGAGGGGGTAGCGTTTAATGCCGCGCAGCTTGTTGCTGATGATGTAGCGGGCGACTCGGTACTGCTGGATAAACGGAACACTCATGCTTTGAAGACCCCGGGGCAGCTGGCAATAAACCACTGCGATTCAAAGGATTAATAGGCTGGAATCGACGCATGGTACGACATTGATAAAAGCATCGGAAGCGCACGCGTGCATCCGATGACGCAGGTGCAGCGAACCGGCCTTGCTCAGCCCCTTGGCTTGCAAGGCCTCGCCACGCTATCCATAATCCAAAGTCCGATCGCGGCGCGACGGGTTCCCCATTGCGGACTATGAAATGACCGAGCAAAGCCAGTATCCGCTACTCTCGCGGATCGACTCACCCCACGATTTGCGCGCACTGCCAGAATCTTCTCTGGAACAGGTGGCGCGCGAACTTCGCGGATACCTGCTGGATTCTGTCAGCCGAAGCGGCGGCCATTTCGCCGCAGGTCTGGGCTCGGTAGAACTCACCGTCGCCTTGCACTACCTCTACAACACGCCAGAGGATCGTCTGGTGTGGGACGTAGGACATCAGGCCTATCCGCATAAAATTCTCACTGGTCGGCGCGACCGGATGCACACCATCCGCCAATGGCAGGGTGTAGCCCCATTTCCCAAGCGCGAAGAAAGCCCTTACGACGCCTTTGGCGTGGGCCACTCCAGCACTTCCATCAGCGCGGCCCTTGGCATGGCCATCGCCGCCAAGCAAACCGGCAGCGGACGTCGGGCTGTCGCGGTAATTGGCGACGGCGGTATCACCGCGGGCCTCGCGTTTGAAGCCCTCAATCATGCCGGCGATACCGGCACCGACCTGCTGGTCATCCTCAACGACAACAACATGTCGATTTCGCCCAACGTCGGCGCTCTGGCCAATCGCTTCGCGCAGCTGATTTCCGGCAAGCTCTACACGACGGTGCGCGAAGGCAGCAAGAAAGTGCTGTCACAGATGCCTAACGTGTGGGAACTCGCGCGGCGGGCCGAAGAGCATGTGAAGGGCCTGGTTGTTCCCGGCACCTTGTTCGAAGAATTCGGGTTCAACTACATCGGCCCGATCGATGGGCACCATCTGCCCACGTTGTTGTCGACCCTGAAGAACATCAAGGAACTGAGTGGCCCTCAGTTTCTGCACATCATCACCAAGAAGGGCAAAGGCTACGCCCCGGCCGAAGCCGATCCCGTTAAATATCACGGGGTGTCGCCGTTTGACCCTTCTGTGGGCATCGTGCCGTCCGGCAAAACGCCCAAACTCAGCTACAGCGACGTCTTTGGCGAGTGGATTTGCGATATGGCCGCGCAAGACCCTCGTCTGGTTGCCATCACGCCGGCGATGCGCGAAGGCTCGGGCCTCGTGCGCTATGCGCGTGAATACCCAGACCGTTACTTCGACGTCGCGATCGCCGAACAGCACGCGGTGGCGGTCGCCGCGGGCATGGCCTGTGACGGCGTGAAGCCGGTGGTAGCGATTTATTCCACCTTCCTTCAGCGTGGCTACGATCAGGTCGTGCACGACGTGGTCACCCAGGGATTACCTGTTTTGTTCGCCATTGACCGTGCCGGTGTTGTAGGGGCCGACGGCCCAACGCACAACGGCAGTTTCGACGAGAGTTTCATGCGATGTATGCCGGACCTCGTCTTCATGGCGCCGGCTGACGAAAACGAATGCCGCCAGATGCTCTACACGGGTTTTTGTGTCGATGGGCCGGCGGCGGTGCGCT
>CANFVX010000061.1 GCA_947450495.1 Gammaproteobacteria bacterium | reverse complement strand
GTTCGGAGGCCGAGTCGAATCTCCCAAGGTTCGACAGATTCGCAACGCGAATCTGGACGCGCGTAGCGCGCCCCGCGCCGTTACGCAAACGCGTAAGCGTTTGTGAATCCATCCTTCCGGCCCTCCTTCGAACAAAACCGGCTCCATGCCGGTTTTTTCACATTTAGGATCAGCGTCTGAGGGGTCCCCACGACGGACAGAAAGCAATCAATCGACTTCGGGGGTGACTTCGGGGCCGAAATGAGCCAGCAACGATTACCGAATCCTCAAGCGCGGCACGGCCCTGGCTTGTTCGGCTGGCGCAGTGTGATCCCGGCTGCGGTATCTGAATTGGCTCAAATCGACGTCGGCGCCAACACACGCTGGCATCAAGTGTTTCGTCGAGTTTTTACTCTGACCCTGAGGGATCCGCGTTGAAGTCGCGCCAGGTTCCGCAACTTCCAGCGGACTGCCAGAAGTTGGCTCAGGCGCGGAATGCCCAACAAGTCCCATTCGGGCTGAGCCCTGACCTGCTATCGAAAGCAGCGGCGTTCATCAGCGTCGAGACCAGGCTGACCCTCGGCGTCTGTTCGCCAATCCATCGATTGCGTGAACAAGTAACGCCGGCTTGCGCGCATGTTCGATAGCGCGCGCCATGTCCCGGCTGGCTCACCGTTAGTGGGTTATCGCACGGTAAACACCTCCACCCGGGCACATCCTGCCGCTCGCTCTGCGCGTGACCGCGCAGGACCCGGGCGGTCGCCATACCGATCAACATCAGAACCAGGGGTAGCAGGGATGAGCGAGAAACGATCTTTCTTCAAGGGCAGCGACACGTCTTTCGGCATGTTCTATCCCACGGACTACTTCGTCGCCGTCTTCTCGACTCTGGCCGAGGCCAGGACCGCCGAACAATCCATACGTCGTGCGGGCTACGCCGAGGACGAAGTTCATGTTTTCGACGGCGATTATGTGAGGTCGGACATTCAGGAGCGTCTGGTCGATGCAGACTGGGTCGACTGGCTGATCCAGAAGGTATCGATAGGCAAGGAGAGCCATTTCTGGAACGAGGACCTGAAAGCAGCGGAGCACGGTGCCGCCTTTCTGGCCATCTTTTGCGCCACCGAGGATGAAGCCAGACGAATCGTGACCGTGCTGAAGCCGCTAGGGCCGCAAAGCATGCGTCGCTACCGTGCATTCGCCATTGAGACCTTTGACCACGATCTCCAGCAGGCGGCGCCGGCCGTTGCTGTACCCGGGAACGGCGGCGCTCCGAGAAATCGCATTTAGGGTCAGAGTAAAAATCACTCGGCCCCACGCTGGCCTCAAGCGTTTCTTAGAGTTTTTACTCTGACCCCAAATTCGCGCTCAGTGCCCGCTCGCCCCCGCGGCACCAATGCCGGTTTCCGAACGTACCTGCTGCGCCGGAAAGCCGGCTCGGTCTTGATCGCCGCGGGCGCTGCGGTCCAGCAGCGAGACCAGCCAAATCGTGATGAACGCCGCCGGGATCGAGAAGATCGCCGCCGAGTCATAAGGGAACCAGGCCGAGCCCGCCGGATTTTGCATCACCTTTTCCCACACGCTGACCGACCCGATGGTCAGCGTTACAGCCGCCAACAGGCCGACGAAGCCACCGGTCACTGCGCCCTTGGTCGTGCAACCCTTCCACAACACGGACATGAACAACACCGGGAAGTTGGCCGAGGCGGCGATCACAAAGGCCAGCATCACCATGTAGGCGACGTTCTCCTTCTCGAAGGCGATGCCCAGCGCCACAGCGACGACGCCCAGCGCGACGGTGGTGATCTTGGAGACACGCAACTCCTGCGCCTGATCGACACGGCCATGCCGCCACACCGAAGCGTACAGGTCGTGCGAGACCGCCGAGGCGCCCGAAAGCGTCAGACCGGCCACCACCGCCAGAATGGTGGCGAAGGCCACCGCCGAGATGAAACCCAGGAACCAGTTACCGCCCACCGCGCCGGCCAGGTGGACCGCCGCCATGTTGCCGCCGCCGATCAGGCCCTTGGCGATCTCGCCATCGACGAAGTAGTTGGCCGGGTTCGGGACCAGGTTGGTGATGGCACCAAAGCCGATGATGAAGGTGAGGATGTAGAAGTAGCCGATCCAGGTGGTGGCCCAGCCAACCGACTTCCGTGCCTCCTTGGCGTTGGGCACGGTGAAGAAACGCATCAGGATGTGCGGTAGCCCGGCGGTGCCGAACATCAGCGCCATGCCGACCGAGATGGCTGAGATCGGGTCCTTGATCAGCGCTCCGGGGCCCATGATGGCCTCCTTCCTGGCGTGCACTTCAACCGCCTTGGAGAACATCGCCTCGGGTGAGAAGCCGAACTGGATCAGCACCGCCAGCGCCATGAAGGTGGCACCACCCAGCAGCATGCAAGCTTTGATGATCTGAACCCAGGTCGTGGCCGTCATGCCGCCAAACAGCACGTAGACCATCATGGTCGAGCCAACGAGGATCTCGGCGTACAGGTAATCCATGCCGAACAGCAGTTTGATGAGTTGGCCCGCGCCGACCATCTGCGCGATCATGTAGAACGCCACCACGACCAGCGAGCCGCTGGCTGCGAAGACCCGGATCGGGGTCTGGCTGAAGCGGTAGCCGGCGACGTCAGCGAACGTGAACTTGCCCAGGTTGCGCAGCCGTTCGGCCATCAGGAAGGTGATGATGGGCCATCCGACCAGCCAGCCGATCGAGAAGATCAGGCCGTCGAAGCCGTTGGCGAACACGAGGCCGGAAATGCCCAGGAAGGACGCCGCCGACATGTAGTCTCCCGCGATCGCCAAGCCGTTCTGGAAGCCCGTGATACCACCGCCGGCGGTGTAGAAGTCGGCAGCGCTTCTGGTCCTGGCCGCAGCCCACTTCGTGATGCCCAGCGTGACGGCCACGAAGGCGCAGAACATGCCGATCGCTGTCCAGTTGGTCGCCTGCTTGGTGGTCTGGCCAAGATCGGCCCCGGCCGCATACGCGCCCACGCACACGGCCGTCGCCACGCCTACGGCCAGCAGCATGGCCAGATGCCTTACGGTTTGTCGGTCGAAGCTCATTGCCCGACTTCCTCGACGATCTGCGCGGTCAGTGTGTCGAACTCGCTGTTCGCGCGCCGGATGTAGACCCACGTGATAATGATGGTGAAGACGATGACGGCCAAGCCCAGCGGCATGCCCACCGTCGTGACGCCATTACCGACCTTCTGCGCCAGCAGCGGCTTGTCGAAGGCGACCAGCAGGATGAAGCCGTAGTAGGCCACCATCCCGGCCAGACTCAGCCGCCACCCGAAGCTGGTGCGCTTGGCCTTCAGTTCCTGGTATTGGGGGTGGCTGACGATTCTTGCGACCAGATCTGCGTCCATGTTGTCTCCAGAGTTTGCATGAGGTGAATCGAGCGGCCGGGCATGTACCAGGCTCATACGGCGGCGCGGCGCAGGACCGCCACAAGCTGAGGCTGGCGCACGCTCCACATCCCGGCGCGCGGACCTTCTTCCTCAATGCGCAAGTCCACCAACTCCGGCGCCGTGCGTAGCAGCTGGCAGGCAGCATCGAATTTCGCTAACTCATCTACCCCGGCCAGTACGGCGATATTCGCCAGCGCAATGAGATCAGCGAGGCTATGACCGTACAGCCGGCTGGGCTGGCGCCGAGTCTCTAGTGTGAATCCCGCGTGCGGCCACTCTGCCTGCAACCAGGGCAGCAGGGCACAGCCGCCCTCGGCCGCCGGTCCGAGCAAGTGCTGACGCTGTGCAATCGCCTCGGGCCGCACCGAACCACCCGCCGCGACGAAGGACTCCAGCACGCGGCCGGTATAGCCCGTGGCTTCATCCGCAACGACGATGATCAGCGCGCCGCCCGGGCGCACGAAACGGGCCATGCGCAGAAGTCCGGCGGGCAAATCGCCGAGGAAGTAAATCATGTGCAGCGCCAGCACCAGATCCTGACTGGCATCAGCCGGCACCAGCGCGCCGTCGGCCCCAGCCGCGCGGTCGAGATCATCGAAAGGAGCCGTCAGCGCAACGCCGGGCCGAAGATGAGGCAGCCGCGCCAGAGCAGCCCGATAGTCAGCGAAATAATGAGGATTGGGTTCTTCAAACGACACCGTAGTTCCGGCGGGCACCGCATCGGCGAGCAACGAGAAGGTCTGACCGTCACCGGCCCCAAGGTCGAGCAGATGCCCGCCAGCCGGAACCCTTTCCGCCACGATCGACCGCAACACCGGGATAAACAGGTCACGCTGATCGGTGCCCAGCATGAGAACCCGGCCCAGAGGATCGGGCTTCAGCAGCCGGGCGAAAGCGTTGCGGTACTGCCGCTCAAGATCGAGGCCGGTGAACTCGTTGCGCACGAGTTCCAGCGCCTCATCCAGGCGTGAGCCGAGCAGACCGGTAGCGGCGGTATCGATCGGGATAGACATCGGCAACTCCCAGGCGCGCGGTGGCGAATAGGAGCAGCACTATACGGCCACGGCGTGGGATGTCGTGTGTTATTCGCATCGGGCAATGCGGCGGTTGATGGCACTCGCCTCTAGTTCCCCGAAGTGAGGGATGCTGATGAATGTCCGTTGCGTAGGTTCACCGCACTGGAGCCTGGCAAGCGCGAAGGGCGCGAGCTTGCGGAGGGCCAGTTACCGGTCGGCCAGGATCGTCGGAAATTCCGCAATCGGCGCGCCGACAATCCGAGCGATGGCTTCGCCATCAGGGGCGCAGCTTTGAGCAAAAAACGGCCTCCTGTAGCGGAGCAATATCCAAGCAGCGCGCGGCTTTCGAATGCATCACCTTTCCCAGCCATACTCGGCCAAGTCTGCATAACGTTGGTTGCTTAATGTCTGCCAAGCCTAACAATAGAGTCGCCTATATACTGCTTACACCCAGTTACACGGTCGGCGGTTAGCGTGCGCGGAATGAGCAAGATGTCTGCCCCCATCCTTCAAACGGGGACCACACCTAGATGAAGACGCTGTGTTACCGCTCCGATGAGGCAAGCGAGCATTTCGCTGCTAGCGAAGACCGCAGATCCAATGCCTCTCCTCCTGCAGGGCACTCTCTTTTTTCGAATCGCCTTCGTTACCGGCGGCCGAGTACATTTTAGATGCCAGCCGAGACGAGCAGCTTTGTCATCACGACAACCGGAGGGGCGGCATTTCATTCGCGCCCGGGTTGCACGCTTCTAGAGGCGGCTTCGGACGCACGGATTAACCTCCCCTTCAGTTGCGAAACCGGACGATGCGGCACTTGCAAATGCAGAGTTACCTCAGGTCGCAGCATCGCCATGCGCGAAGAGCAGGGACTCACCGAAGACGAAAAGGCTGACGGCTGGATTTTGAGCTGCGTTCGCGTGGCGGAATCCGATATGTCTCTGGAAGTCGAGGACTTAAGTCAGCTCGAAATACCGCCCGTTAAAACTTTCCCGTGTCGAATATCGAAATTGGATAAGTTGACGCCTGACACGGTGGCGGTTGGACTGCGCTTACCGCCCGGTAGCGATTTGAATTTTCTGCCGGGGCAATACATCGAAGTGATCGGCCCAAGCGGTGCTCAGCGCCACTACTCGTTGGCCAGTGCCGGCGCATCGGGCCGGCCGCTTGAGCTCCATATCCGCGCAGTGCCCGGAGGAACGTTGAGCGAGTATTGGTTCAATCAAGCACGACTCAACGATTTACTCCGGTTCCGCGGACCATTAGGGACTTTCTTCCTCCGAGATGTGGCTGGAACGAACCTCATCTTCTTGGCGACCGGGACCGGCATCGCGCCGGTAAAAGCTATTTTGGAAGGCTTACAGCACATTTCGCCTGAGCAGGGTCCGGGTTCGGTCACTGTTTACTGGGGCGGGCGTGTCCCCTCAGATTTGTACCTTGATGTCACTAAAATTCCCGGGAAGCATCGCTATGTACCCGTCCTCTCTCGTGCGGCGGGTGACTGGAAGGGGTTCCGCGGTCACGTACAGGATGTCTTGCTTAAAAACAGACCGGATCTTGGCGCTGCGGTCATCTATGCGTGTGGTTCCATTGCCATGATTCGGAGCGCCAAGAAGGCACTATTGGAGGCGGGCTTGCCGTCAAACAGATTTTTCTCGGACGCCTTCACATGCTCCGCGTCCTGACTCCATAGACAAGAGGAAACATGAAAGCGGTAATTCTTGCTGGTGGACTGGGCACCCGGCTCAGCGAAGAAACCTCATCCCGTCCAAAGCCGATGGTCGAAATTGGAGGCAGGCCTATTCTGTGGCACATCATGAAGATGTACTCCCACTACGGCATTGATGAGTTTGTGATTTGCTGCGGTTATAAGGGGTACATGATTAAAGAGTATTTCGCCAACTATTTTCTCCACACTTCCGACGTCACATTCGACTTGAAAGCCAATTCCATCCATGTCCACGAACAGCGCACCGAGCCGTGGAAAGTGACCCTGGTGGACACCGGTGATGAGTCCATGACGGGGGGACGCCTGGGCCGGGTTGCCGCCTACGTGAAGGACGAGGAGGCTTTTTGCTTTACTTACGGCGACGGCGTGGGTGATATGAACATCAGTGCAGCGATCGCATTCCATCGTGCGCACGGCAAAGCGGCCACGGTGACTGCCACCCACCCGCCAGGGCGCTTTGGCGCATTGGATATCGAAAACCGAAAAGTGGTGAGCTTCAAGGAAAAGCCCGAAGGCGATGGCGGCATGATCAACGGGGGATTCTTCGTACTTTCTCCCGCCGTGCTTGGGCTGATCGAACACGACCACACCGTGTGGGAGCAGGGGCCACTGATGAAGCTCGCAAAGGATGGTGAGTTGATGGCGTATGAGCACCATGGCTTCTGGCAGCCCATGGATACGCTCCGCGATAAGCGTCTTCTGGAAGATCTCTGGAACAGTAGCAGGGCGCCGTGGAAAATCTGGGACTGACTATGGTCAACGTGAATCCAGACTTCTGGCGAGACAAGCGAGTACTCATTACGGGGCACACCGGCTTTAAGGGAAGCTGGCTCAGCTTGTGGCTTCAGTCGATGGGCGCAGATGTCCACGGCTTGGCGCTCCCTCCGCCTACGGTGCCCGCGCTGTTCGACGAAGCTCAGGTTGGCTTGGGAATGGTCAGCACCATTGGTGACATACGGGAATACTCAACGGTCGATTCCATGATGCGCCTGACCCGACCGGAAATTATTTTTCATCTCGCGGCGCAACCGTTGGTGCGTTACTCCTATCAAGCACCCGTGGAAACTTATTCGACGAACGTGATGGGCACGGTGCATCTATTTGAGGCCGCCCGACAGCTCAATACGGTCAGGGCAATCGTTAACGTTACTTCGGACAAGGGCTATGAGAACAAGGAATGGATGTGGGGATACCGCGAACACGATCCGATGGGCGGGCATGACCCATACAGCAGCAGCAAGGGATGCTCGGAACTCATCACCAGCGCCTATCGTCATTCTTTCTTTAGTCATGGAACAACCGCGTTAGCCTCGGCGCGCGCGGGCAATGTCATTGGCGGGGGCGATTGGGCCAGCGATCGTCTGATCCCCGACATCTTGCGCGCTTTTGAACGGCAGCAAGCAGTTGCCATCCGTAATCCCCGAGCGACGCGGCCTTGGCAACATGTGCTTGAGCCGTTGTCGGGCTATCTGGTGCTCGCGGAAAAACTACACACCGAGGGTCAAGTCTGGGCTGAGGGCTGGAATTTTGGTCCATATGATGGGGAGACACGTGAGGTTCAATGGATCGTCGAATATCTCGCGAATAAATGGGGCAATGAGGCCAACTGGACAGTCGATGACCTCACTCATCCGTACGAAGCGAACTATCTGAAACTCGATATCACGAAGGCGAAGGCACATTTGCAGTGGGAACCCCGATGGGATCTGGTAAGCGCATTGAATCTGGTCTTGGACTGGCACCGTGCATGGTTGGCAAAAGACGACGTGCGGGCCGTATGCCTGGCGCAGATTCACCAGCATCAGGCTGCCGCCTGATAACCCCAAGGAAAAACGACATATGAGCGCTCCAAAGGAGGGCCAGACCATAGAAAAATCGCCCGATATGATTCGGCACGAAATTGGGGAACTGGTCCAACAATTCGCCGATTTGGTTTATGCGCCAAAAGCTTTCCTGCCGGGCGTGACCCCGGTGCCGGTCTCGGGCAAGGTCATCGGTGGCGCCGAACTCCGAAACATGGTGGACGCCAGCTTGGACGGTTGGCTCACTACCGGACGATTCAACGCCGAGTTCGAAAAAAAACTAGCGGCGTACTTGGGGATCAAATATGTCATCACAGTCAACTCGGGATCTTCCGCAAATCTGGTGGCCTTTTCCGCACTGACATCGCCCCGTCTGGGCGAAAGAGCTATTCGACCCGGGGATGAAATTATCAGCGTGGCCGCCGGGTTTCCGACCACGGTCAATCCAATTTTGCAGTTCGGCGCGGTCCCGGTTTTTGTGGATGTAGACCTCGCCACGCACAACATAGATGCCAACAAGATAGAGGCCGCCCTCTCGTCAAGCACCAAGGCTGTCATGCTGGCCCATTCGTTGGGCAATCCGTTCAACCTTGAGTTGGTCACGAGCCTGTGTCGGAAACATAAGCTCTGGCTCGTGGAGGACTGTTGCGACGCTCTCGGAGCAACTTATAAAGGGCAACAGGTTGGCACCTTCGGAGACATTGGCACACTCAGCTTCTATCCGGCGCATCACATCACCATGGGCGAAGGTGGCGCCGTATTTACCAACAATGCCGAGCTAAAATTGATAGCCGAGTCGTTCCGGGACTGGGGCCGAGATTGCTATTGCCCGCCCGGCAAGGACAACACCTGCAATAAGCGCTTTTGCTGGAAATTAGGCGATTTGCCCGAGGGCTACGATCACAAGTACACCTACAGCCATCTTGGATACAACCTTAAAATAACTGACATGCAGGCTGCGTGCGCATTGGCGCAGCTTGACCGCCTCACGGAATTCATAAGCACGCGCCGCGCAAACTTCAGCTACCTTAAAGCCCGCCTGAAAAGCTGCGAAACGTTTTTACATTTGCCCGAGGCGACTCCGCATTCGGATCCATCATGGTTCGGGTTCCCGCTGGTTATCAAAGAATCTTCCGGCGTAAAACGTGTCGACCTGATCAACTATCTCGAGCAGCACAAAATCGGCACGCGTCTGCTATTCGCTGGAAACCTCACACGACAACCCTATATGGCGGGAAAACGCTACCGGGTGAGCGGGGATCTCTCTAATACCGACATTGTGATGAATCAGACATTTTGGCTTGGCGTTTTTCCCGGATTAACGACTGAGCATCTCGATTTCATCGTTGAGAAGCTTGAGGAATTTTTTGGCGTTAATTTTTAGCCGAGTGTGCGTATATGAGATTCATCGATGGCCCGCTGACAGGCACCTACGTGGTGGAACTGAAGAAGCTAGACGATGGTCGCGGAAGTTTCGTCAAGACATTTTCGGCCAGCGTGTTTGAGAACAGTGGCATTAGGGTGGACGTTCTGGAGGAGTTTTACTCCGTCTCTGCGAAGAATGTTGTGCGCGGCATGCATTTTCAAACGCCGCCGCGCGATCATGAAAAAATAGTTTTCTGCGCGGCCGGATCGGTGCTGGATGTCTTAGTCGATTTGCGCGCAGGGAGCAGTTACGGGTGTTCTGGGAGCGTCCTTCTGGACGCGCGCCAACCAAAATTGCTGATAATCCCTCGCGGAATCGCCCACGGCTTCCGCTCGCTAGAGCACGGCAGCTTGATGGTTTACAAGACATCAACTGAACACGACCCTGCTCACGATGCAGGAATTCGGTGGGACAGTTTTGGTTTTGACTGGGGAATTGCTCACCCTATCCTGTCATCTCGTGACGAGGCATTGCCGTTGTTCAAAAACTACGCGAGCCCATTTTGATGAAACTGTTCCTTACCGGCGGAACAGGCTTTGTAGGATCACATTTCATCCAACACGCCCTCGCGGCGGGCCACTCCATTCTCGCTCTGCGCCGGCCGGGCAGTACAACGCGCGTTGTATTGGACGTTCATCCAACATGGCTGGAGGGCCCGTTGGACGGTGATTACCGCCAGCACCTCGAGGGTGTTGATGTGCTGGTCCATCTCGCATCGCATACGCCGAATCCTCCCTACGCCCCCTTGGATGAATGCCTCTACTGGAATGTCTTTGCCTCCTTGAATCTCGCAAAACAAGCGTTCGAAGCAGGGGTAAAGAAGTTTCTCGTCGCGGGAACCTGCTTTGAATACGGACGCGCGGCTACGCGACTCGAGGTGTTAGCGACCGACGCGCCTCTTGAGCCCGAGCATTCCTACGCAACGTCCAAGGCCGCCGCCGCCATCGCTTTTGAAGGATTCGCTCGCGAAAAAATGCTTCACCTCAAACTTCTACGAATTTTTCAGACCTACGGAGAGGGAGAACTTCAATCACGCTTCTGGCCATCGTTGCGTGAAGCGGCCGTTAACGGCCGCGATTTTGCGATGAGCGCAGGAGAGCAGATTCGAGATTTCGTGCCGGTTGAGTCTGTCGCGGCGCAATTCGTACGACACCTCGACTTTGCGGGCAACAGCGCGGGCGCTCCGTCGATACACCATGTCTGCAGCGGGGCGCATCAGTCGCTGCTTGAGTTCGCCCAATACTGGTGGCGACATTGGGGCGCCACAGGAAGCTTGCTGCCGGGCGTTATTCCCTATCGCCCCAATGAGCTCATGAGACTGCTGCCCGCACCAGATTCGACTCCGTGACCGAATGCTACTGGCGTGAAATTTCTCCATTCGAGAATCGGCAATAAGCTTTTCCTTAACGGAATCGCGCTGCTCGGAGTACTCACCGGCCTCGGTAATATCGGGTGGGCCTGGCTGATTTTCGGGACCAGCGAAACCGCAGATATCTGGATGTTGTCTCTGGTTATCGTTCAGAGCTTTGCGCTGCTGTCGCAGGCTGGCGTTGAGCAATACGCGGTATTTTTTGCCGAGCAGAACGAAATTTCGCAAGAAGCCGGTTCGCGATTTGCTCGGGAGTGCATGTCCTGGGCTGCCATCTTCGGGTTAACTTTTGCGGTTCTATTGTTCACAGGATTGTCTTTGGTGGTTCGCGCTTTCGCACACGGCTTTGATACGGCGGCGCAAGTCGGGGCTGGGGAAACAACAGCTCCGATGATTTTGCAAGTTCTCGTTACCCCGATGCTGTACGTGTTTAGGCAGCAACTACTGATGAAGGGGCGAGAGCAATTGTCAGTATTGCTTAACCACCTCTTTGGTTTTGTGCAGTTTGTTGCGTTCTGCATCCTATGGCTCAGCGGGGAGATGTCCTCCGTGCTTCTGGCGTGGCTGGTTGGTGGCGGCTCAATACTCGCCTGCGTAATGGTTATTGCGCTGGCTGATCCGTTTCAAAGGCAATTCGCAGCGCCCGACCTGAGGCGATTGTGGCCATTCGTCCGTGCCAGTCTGCAGCTTCGCTTCACGAATTCCATCCACAACTTCGTCGTGGTGTTGCTGACGATCTCCGCGCTGTCAGCAGGGGTGCCGGGTACGGTCGCACTTTTTCAATACGTGAAGAGAATGGCAGACGGGTTAGCCGCTATCGCAGTTGGGCCTCACATGTTTGTTTACCACAACCTGCAGGCGCGAGCCTGGATACAGGGCGACCGTGATCTGTTTCGCAAAAACGTTCTCGATTACTTGAATCACACCGTTCCCCTGATGGTGCTAGCCGTGCTGTTCGCCGGGTGTGTGTGGCTAGGATTGCAGGTGGCCGCACCAAAATTTGCCGAGACATTTTCGCCTGAAACTATCGGGATCTTTCTGGCCTTGTGGGCGTGGCAACTGCTCATCGCCATTGAAGGCATTCCGGCAGGCCTCCTGGTCGTAGCGAAGCGAATCGTCTGGGTTTTCGCAGTGAACAGCTTTTACGTGTTCAATTTTTATTCTGTGATGCATTTTGTGGTGTCGCCTCCTTACACCGGCTTGGCTGTGGCAGTTGCTTCACTGGCTTGCCAGGCCATAAGCGCGATCTTGTTCAGCCACCTTGCGCTACGTCTTTATCGACAGCGTTTTGGGAGGCTCTGAAGTGCCGGAAATCACTGTCGTTATTCCCACTTTTAACCGCGCCGAGCTTCTGAGGAAGGCCGTGAACAGTGTGCTGGCGCAAACCGACGTCGACCTTGAGGTGGTCATTTCCGACAACTGCTCAGACGACCACACGCCTCAGGTAGCTGCGGAGTTTCAGCACGACTTGCGGGTTCGCTATTTTCGCAATGAGCGCAACATTGGGATGGTGGGCAATTGGAAGCGGGCCGTTTTTGAGCACTCACAATCTGATTGGTTCGTTTTGATGTCCGACGATGATTTCTTTACAGACCCGACCTATCTTGGTGAAGCATCACGCGCGATCAGCCTGCACCGTCCCGCTGTCGTTTATGCCGGAGGTGTGGTGCAGGACGTCGTAGCCGGATCAAGACAAGTCTTGCGTCTGCCATTCAACGGCTTGGTGCCCGGCGACAAGGTCTTCGCGTCACGTGGCACGGTCGCGCCACAGGACATGATCCTGTGCAACATTGTGTTCAACAAAGCAGCGGCTGCCAGGCTCAGTTTTCTCTCCGACCCCAATAATCTCTCCTGCGATTCAGAGCTGCACCTCAAGCTCTGCGCCGAAGGTCAGGTGTACGCCTTCGCGACTCCGGTGTGTGTTTACTTGAAACACGGCAGCAATCTGGGAAACCGGATCCGGAGAAGTCGGGTGTTGCTCGACCACAACATCGATCATCTGTTGAATCCTTACCTTTATGCCCGTGAGCTTGATCTCGACAGCGCTAGCATCGCGAGCTTTCGGCGCAACACGCAATTGGATCGACACATCTCAACGACCTTGTTGCTACTCCGACTACACGACGAGCGCTGGCACGAAGAATGTCGCACAAGGTTGTTCAGCAAGGCGCCTGAGCTCGTGCGCGAAATTGAGCTGTCGAGTACGTATCGTTTTTGGCGTCTGGCGATGTCTGTCGCACGTCCCTACGTGATTAGGAGCTATCCATTGCGAGATGAGTCACCCAACTGGTGAACAACGCGCATAGCGGTGTCATCGCTAGCCTCTGCGGGAGCTCACCTGATGCATCGCATAGGTCAGATAAAGCAGTATTGGGGGATGGGGCAGCGGCACAGGAGCCGGCGCTTACCACCCGCAAGCGACTCCAGACCCCACGGGCTCCCCATCGTGCCAACCACGCGCCTATCGCCGCGTACGCACGCCCCCCCGGTCATTTCCCGGTGAACTTGGCCTTACGCTTTTCATTAAACGCGGTCACGCCCTCGCGGAAATCCGCCCGTGACGCGCAATCGGCAAACATTTCCGCTTCCATCTGCAGCTGCGATTCGAATTCGTTTTCGAGCGAACGGTAGAAGAGCTTCTTCGTGTTGCCGTACACATGAGTCGGGCCGTTGGCCAGGCGGGTGGCGAGTTTGTGGGTTTCCTCTGCGAGCTGGCCTTTGGCGGCGACAAAATTCACCATGCCCATGGTGTGGGCGGACACGGCGTCTATCCGTTCACCCAGCAGCGCCATTTCGAGTGCTTTCTTGATTCCCACCAACCGCGGGAGGTGGAAACTGGCGGCGCCATCGGGCGTGGTGCCGACGTGGCAGTAGGCCAGCGTGAAAAACGCATCGGCTTCAGCGACTACCAAATCTGCGGATAAGGCCATGCTCACCCCAGCCCCGGCGGCGGCGCCCGCCACGCTCGCGATGACGGGCTTGGCCATACGCCGCATCGCATACATGATGGGGTGGAGGTCATGGATGCGTTTGACGAACAGGGCGTTGAGTTGCGCCGGGGTCTGGTCAAGCAGGCCGGACATCAACTTGAGGTCCCCGCCGGCCATGAAGTGCTCACCGGCCCCCTTCAGCACCACACATCGAACGTCGTCGTTGTGCTCGATTTCGTGCAGCGCATCGCGCAAGCCCGCCCGCATCTCGAGACTCAGCGCATTGCGCGACTCGGGCCGGTTGAAAGTCAAAGTGGCGATGTGGTCCTGAATATCGACGAGTAGGTCTGACACGGTTGCGCTCCGTTAGCTGGGTTCCAAATTGGGTTCGAGGATAACCGCCCGATCCCGGCGAATCGAGCCATCTGGCGGCCGCTGTTGCCAAGTGGGGATTCAGGCGCGCGACGCGCGGCGGAGCTTGGTGCTCTCCACCACCAGCACCGCCGAGACAATCAGCGCGATCCCGAACAGCTGCTGTGGCGCGAGTCGCTGGTCGAGCAGCAGAAAGCCTAACAACACACTCGTCGCCGGCTCGATGTTCATGATCAGCGACGCCTTGACCGGCCCGATTTTCGCCAGCACCACAAACAGGCAAATGATGCCGAAGGAATAGAACAATGCGGAGCCGCAGAGCGCCGCCCAGGCCTGCGCGGTGGTGGGCAGGCCCACGCCGCCCTGCAGCACCGCCAGGCTCGTAAAGACCACGAGCGCCGTGCCCAGCATATGCAGCGTGACCGGACGCGAATCGCCGTCACCGCGCACCTTCGCGCTAAACGTCATCACTATCGACACGCCCACGGCTCCGAACAAACAC
>CANFVX010000060.1 GCA_947450495.1 Gammaproteobacteria bacterium | reverse complement strand
GGCCCTTATCGAGACGGGATTCGATGACAACACCCTTGGCAGTCCCCACATCGGGCGCTTTGAGCTCGAGCACTTCGGCCTGCAGGGCGATACGTTCGAGAAGGTTATCCACCCCACTCCCGGTTTTGGCGGACACCGGCACGAACTGCGTATCGCCGCCCCATTCCTCAGACAACACACCGAGCGCGGACAGCTCCTGCCGAACACGTTCCGGGTCAGCGCCCGCCTTATCCATTTTGTTCACAGCGATAATCAATGGCACGTTGGCGGCGCGTGCATGTTTGACCGCTTCAGCCGTTTGCGGCATGACGCCGTCGTCTGCGGCCACTACTAGAATTACGATATCGGTGACCTTGGCGCCACGCGCACGCATGGCGGTGAAAGCCTCGTGACCAGGGGTGTCCAGAAAGGTGATCGGGCCGTGGGCGGTCGATACGCGATAGGCGCCAATGTGCTGCGTAATGCCACCGGCTTCACCAGCGGCAACCTGTGACTGCCGGATGTAGTCGAGTAGAGAGGTTTTACCGTGGTCGACGTGGCCCATGATCGTCACCACCGGCGCGCGGTTCTGCGAAACGCCGCCTTCGGAGGTTTCAAGCAATTCCTCTTCAAGCGCATTCTCGCGCAAGCGCTTGGCCTTATGGCCCATTTCTTCAACGACAATCGTCGCCGTGTCCTGATCGATCATCTGATTGATGGTCACCATGCTGCCCATGTGCATCATGACCTTGATCACTTCTGCTGCTTTTACAGACATCGCCTGCGCGAGTTCGGCGACAGTCAGACTTTCAGGGATCGGGACCTCACGGACAACGGGCGCAGTCGGTCGCTCAAAACCATGTTTGCCTGCCACTGGCGCCACAAAGCGGCGCGTCGGCTGGGGTTTTTTCTTGCGGCGGCCGGACTTGTCGGTAGCCACGTGGAGTTCTTTGCGCCCAAAGCGGGACTTGTCATCGGTCGCAGGAGCGTCGCGACGCTCTCCGTGACGCGAAGGGGTTTCGGGTCGGGGGCGGGCCGGGGGCGCAGGCGGCGGCGAGGGCGCAGGCGGCGGCGCAACGATTTCCGGCGCAGGCGGCGGCGCAACGATTACCGGTTCCGGAGCTGCACCGGACTCGGCGTCTTCAACCGTGTCCAACGACCCGGCGCCTTCCTCAACAACGGGCACCAGTTGCAATTCCGGCGTCAGCGCTGTCGCCTCAAGAGCCGTCTCTTGCTCAGTTAAATCTTCGACGAATTGGTCGGCCGCTTCAGTCGCGGACTGCTCGGTGGCACCGGTTTCGTCTTCAACTGCACTTCGTTTGACGTAGGTACGGGAGCGTCGGAACTCAACCGCAACAGTCTTGGCGGCAACTCCTGGTTTGACCAGACGCGACCGCGTCTTGGTTTTGTCTGCGGGAATCTTGATTTCGCTTACGGTCTTGCGGCTCAGGGTAATTTTGGTCACCTCGGGCGACGCAGAATCCTTGCCATGCAATCGACGCAGGTGAGCCAGCAGTTGGCTCTTCTCCTGCTCGTTGATAATCGCTTCAGCCTGCTTGCCTACCAGACCAGCGTCGGCCAGTTGCGCGAGCAATCGCTCGACCGGCACTTTAAGGACGGTCGCAAACTCGCGAACGGTAATTTCAGCCATGCTCAACCCCCAGCGGAAGTGTTATCCACGTCAGCAAACCAAGGTGCGCGGGCTGTCATGATGAGCTCCCCTGCGCGTGTGTCGGTCATGCCCTCGATTTCCATCAGTTCGTCGACCGAGAGTTCGGCCAAGTCGTCCATCGTCGTCACACCTTTTTCGGCCAACGCGTAGGCAAGTTCCGGGTCCATACCCTCCATCGCCAAAAGGTCTTCAGACGGCCCAACGTCCCCCGTGTGCTCTTCAGAAGCAATGGCCTGCGTCAGCAGCAGGTCTTTCGCGCGTTGCCGCAGTTCGGACACAAGGACTTCGTCAAATTCTTCAATCGCCATCATCTCGTGCTCTGGCACGTAGGCAATTTCCTCAATCGAGGTAAATCCTTCCTGGACCAGGATGGCCGAGATTTCCTCGTCGACGTCCAGCAAGTCCATGAAGGTTTTTTGCGCACGCAGGGTTTCAGCTTCGCTCTTTTGCTCGGCATCCGCCTCGGTCATAACGTTCAGATCCCAACCGGTCAGTTGGCTTGCCAAGCGCACGTTCTGGCCATTGCGGCCGATGGCCTGCGAAAGCTGTTCCTCGGCGACCGCCACATCCATGCTGCCTGAATCTTCATCCACCAGAATGGAGACCACATCGGCCGGCGACATGGCGTTGATCACAAATTGCGCTGGATTCTCATCCCACAAAATGATGTCAACGCGCTCGCCGCCGAGCTCATTGGAGACGGCTTGGACGCGCGAGCCTCGCATGCCCACGCAAGCCCCTACAGGGTCGATGCGCTGATCCAGACTCTGGACCGCAATCTTGGCCCGCAACCCGGGATCGCGCGCCGCGCCGTGCACCCGAATCACGCCTTCGCCAATTTCTGGCACTTCCAGTTTGAAAAGTTCGATGAGGAGTTCCCGCGCAGTGCGACTCACAAACAGCTGCGGGCCGCGCTTTTCCGGGCGCACGTCAAACAGGTAGCCGCGCACCCGATCCCCGGGGCGAACGACTTCGCGCGGGATGACATGGTCCTTGGTGATGATGGCTTCGGCATTTCCGCCCAGATCTAGAAAGATATTCCCGCGCTCGATGCGCTTGACCACGCCCATCACCAATTCACCTACGCGCGGACGGAAAGCATCAACCACCTGTGCGCGCTCAGCCTCACGTACTTTCTGCACGATGACCTGTTTCGCGGTTTGCGCGGCAATCCGACCGAACTCTGCCGCCTCTAGGGGTTCTTCGACGAAGTCACCGGGGGTTTTCAGCGGGTATCGATCTGCCACATCGGGCAAGAAGATCTGCCGTTCGGGAAACTCGAGGTCAGGCTGATCGCCTTCGTTCACCAAACCGAGTTCTTCATAGCGCACAGCAGGGTCAATAATTTCCCAGCGTCGAAACGCGTGATAGTCACCCGAAGTCCGATCAATGGCGACGCGCACATCCACATCTTCGATAAAGCGCTTTTTGGTCGCGCTCGCCAAAGCGGCTTCCAGCGCCTCGAAAATAACTTCTTTAGCGACGCCCTTTTCGTTCGAGACGACGTCAACGACGGTGAGGATTTCCTTGTTCATCTTTCTTCCCGATCGGTTTTCGGCTGCCCTTTCCCGCGAGGGGTGGGCTTTTTAGGGGAGGTATTCAAGGACCGGTCGGGCACCAGACGGGCCCGTTCAACAGCGCTTAAGGGAAACTGAATCATTCCGGTCTGCTCTTCGAGAGTGGCGGTCTCCGCATCTGCCGCCACCAGCTTGCCGCTTAACCGGCGCTTGCCCGCTACCGGCACCCTCAGCTTGATCTGCACGCCCTCTCCCACATACGGCGCCCACTGCGCGGGCTTGAACAGAATCCTGTCCATTCCCGGGGACGAGACTTCGAGTGTGTAGCTGTCCTTGATCAGTTCGTGCACTTCGATGAGATCCGCGACCTGCGCACTCACCGTTTCACAATCTTCGACCGTTATGCCTTCCGGGCGGTCGATGAACACACGCAACAACTGGCTGTGGGGGCTCCGGCCACGTTCTATGCCCCAAAGCTCGAAGCCGAGCCCATTGATGGTGGACTCAAGACGTTGCGTGATGTGATCGGCGTCCAGCATTTTTCCTGTCGTAAAAACGAAAAAGCCCCGTTGTCCCGGGGCCTTTTTCTACTGAGTGGTAGCGGGGGCAGGATTTGAACCTGCGACCTTCGGGTTATGAGCCCGACGAGCTGCCAGACTGCTCCACCCCGCACCTGTTAGGCCCGGAATCGTAATGGCGAAACGGGGATAACACAAGCGCCGCGAGCGCCCTCATTAGGGAACGCTACGAAACACCGCGCAAATCAGCGGCTGATGGCAAGCCGCAGGCAGTTCTGATTGTCGCTGGCAGAACAGGCGCTGCCCGAGGGAAGAATGGTTCGCTCGAAAGTCGCCTCCTTCAACACGACGCGCTTCAGAATGGCGCCCGTAAAATCGGCGAAACTTAAATTTGTCTGGCTCAGGTTAGCGCCTTCCAGGACAGCACCTTTCAAATTAGCGCCTACCAATCGGGCGCCATCAAGGCGCGCCTCACGCAGCAGGGCCCCACTTAAATCGGCATAGGCCAAATCAGCGCCGCTGAGGTCGGCCCCCGTCAGGTCTGCGCCGGCCAGCTGGACGTTTCTTAACACGGCCCCGTGGAGCTGCGCGGCATGCAAGTCCTGCCCTGCCCGATTGCAGAACTCCCAATTCACCGCTGGCTGCGGGGGCTCGGCGCATCGCTCGTCCGACGGCGCAACGGACGTCCCTTTCAAGGACAGCAAAAAAACGCCAATCCCGAGCAGACCAAGGATCAGGAACGGTAGCAGACGGGCCGCCGACGGCGATGGCCGCAGACTCTGCCAGACGCGATTCGACCGCTCACGTCGCGCAATCAGCTGGGGATCTTCCTCATCACGGCGGTCTTCGGTCTCCCGGCGTTCGGCGGGCGGCGGTCCTTCGCGAGTAGGTCGGCGTCGTTCTGCAAGGCGATCATCTTTGGCGGCGCTGGCCGCCTTCAATTTGCCGCCGGCAGCGAGCACCTCGAAATCAGGGTAACTGCGGGCCAGCAACCAGCTCTCTCCGTCCGGGCTTATCTGATCGGTCGCCACAATCCGGCCCGAGGCGATATTTTTTTCGATAACGGCAGCCGGGAATGGCCCCTTGGCCTCCCCAGTCCGCTTGATCCACCAAAGATGTCCGATTGGCATCGCAAGACTTCCGGATGAGTTTCCACCTACGTTAAGCGCTGATAAGGCAACGAGGGCAGCCTTGTCGTCAAGTTACGTTCCGTACAGCCGCTGGAGAAGACATGCGTATAGAGCTGCCAAATCTACCCGGCGCGGCGAGTCGACCCAGCACGAATGTGGGCGCTATCGCGCGGACCTGGGCGATTGGGCAGTTGCTGAACGTGAGCGTTGGCACTCGGGTTGACCCCAACACGGTCCGCATCACCGTCGACGGACAACCCATGCTGGCCCAAACAACGGTAGATTTGCCCTCCGGCACGCAACTGACTGCCCGAGTTGCCAGCACCGGAGTCCAGCCTCAACTGACCTTGATACCGCCCTCCCAGCCAGAGAATCCCGACACCGCGGTGGTCAACACCTCACTGGGGCGCGCGCTACCGCAACAGGCGCCGTTGGCAGAAGTACTCCCCCGCCTGCTGGGCGCGCTGACCACCGATAACGGCGCAGCACCCCTGCCCACTGCCGTGACCGATAAGCTTGCGACGCTGGCAAACTCGGTGCCCACGCTGGCGTCGCTGGCGCAACCAGCGGCGTTGGCGACGGCGGTCAGCCAGTCCGGACTCCATCTTGAATCAAAGCTGGCACAGGTGGTGCTGACAATTCCCGCCCCGACTTCCCAGACCGCTGAAACACCGGCGCCAACAACGCAGGCGCCGCTGCCAACCGGGGACCTCAAATGGCAACTCCTCGGATTGCGCGAGGCGGTCATCAGCGCGCCGAGGTTAACGCAGGCGCCACCGGCAGCGAGCCCCCCCCCGGCCATTCAAGCACCAGATGTGGCTATCGCCGGCGGCAACGTGTTGCCGGCGCATCAGGGCGAGGACGCCGATTTGCGGCTCTCCAGCACAGGGGCGGTCAGTAACGGCAGGAACACGCAGATTGCTGACGGTCTGCTCGACGACGTTAACGCCGGCCTCGCGCGGATTTCTACCCACCAACTGCAGAGCGCAAACGCCGGACAGCACAACACGCTCCTGGGCTATTTTGAATTGCCAGTTCAAACCTCGCGCGGCGTTGAGACCATGACGCTGGAAGTCAAAGATGAGCATCGTGAGCGCGCAACAGGCACGCCTCAATCGCTGACCGTGCTGGTCGAGGTGCCGGTAGGCGATCTGGGAAAATTACGCGCACGCATAGCGCTGGCCGGTGAAAGGATTGCGATTACTACCTGGAGCGAAACGCCCGAGCTTAGGCGCCTTATCGCGTCTAACATCGGCCAATTGGACGCCGCCCTGCTCGCCCAGGGCTTTGATGTCGCCCCCAGCGTGGTACGCGAAATCAATGCCCCCAAGGCGGTCCATGCGGGCTACCAACCGCTGATTGATACGCAGGTATGACATGAGCGACACACCGCGCCCGCTCCCCGTTGCAGTCAGCCTGAAGTGGGACGGCAAGGGTGCACCGCGCGTGACGGCCAAAGGCAAAGGCGAGATCGCCGAGCGCATCATTGAGCTCGCCGCCGCCAACGGCGTGCCCCTACGCGAAGACCGTGCGCTCGTGTCGGTCTTGAGCAAGATCGATCTGGAACAACGCATTCCCCAGGAACTGTACGTTGCGGTAGCCGAAGTGATCGCCTTCGCCTATGCGCTGCGCGGTATATCCAGCCCCAAAAGTTAACGGCGAGCAGTGATGCCACGGTGAGGGCATCTCTCCGTTAATGTCCTGCCGGCCCACCTGAGGCGCTCAAAGCGGCATCAGCTTTCTTGCTCAATGCGCCGCTTTCCTCACTGAGCGGGGATCCAATAGCAGCCAGTGAATGGGCCCGGTCCGCCAGCGACCGTGCCTGCGACCAGTCACCCTCGGTGGCACTGATTTGCGCCAAGCGGAACCACACCTCGGCGTCGCGTGGTGAGAGTTCGACCGCACGTTCCAGCTTGGCGCGGGCGGCGGCGTGCTGGCCGGACTTTTCTGCCGCGGCTGCCTCATCAAGAATTTTGCTGATCACCGCCGGGCGAGCAATGGCTGCGGCCGGATCTTGCGAGCTCGCGCTCGTTGGCGCGCTTATGGATACCGGAGCACCAAGCGGCGTCGCACGCAGCAGAGGACTGTCGGTATCAGGCAAGGCATTCACGACCGGGAGAGAGGGATCGCGCGGTGGCGGCAGCGGCTTGACCTGCGGTTTCGCTACCGGCTTCGCGGCGGTCGGTTGATAGGCCCGGTCTTCGATCGGGGCAGGCACGCCACCGCCCCCCACGCATCCGCCAAGCGCGCTGGTGCAAACCGCAACCAGCAGAAGGGTTCGTTGAATAGTCATCGCCACAAACTCCGCAAATTTTGCCAGGCGCCAGCGGCTTCCCCACAAGAGGACGCCGCTGGGGGCAGATGTTCAATGTTCATCGGAATGAGCCTCGCGTTGGCGCAATCCTCGTCAACGGTCGCCCCGCCATCCGCGGTCACGCGGTGCCACTCGATGGCGGGCGGCGGGTCCATGTTGATCGGGCTAATGCCATGCAGGCGCATCGCTTCCGTCCAGATTCTCAAGGCGCCGGTGGCGCCCGTCAGGCGAATCGGGAGATTGTCGTCGCGTCCAATCCAGACCACCGCCAGCGTGTCGGCGCCAAACCCTGCAAACCAGCTGTCCCGACCGTCGTCTGAGGTACCGGTCTTGCCTGCGAGCGGCATTGCGCCAGGGAGCGCGGTTGCAAGGCTACGCGCCGTGCCCGACTCCACCACTTTGGTCATGACATAGCGCGTGAGCCATACCGAAGGCGCATCCAGCAAGCGGTCGACCTTGATGTCGTAGCGTTGGAGCGGCGTGCCCTGCGCATCCACCACGGCCTTGATTGCCCTCAACGGACTGCGGTACCCATCGTTAGCAATCACCTGATACAGCTGGGTGACGTCGTACGGCGTCATTTCTACCGCCCCGAGAAACAGCGCGGGGTAGCTTGAAAGCGGCGCGGTCACGCCGAGTTGGCGCAGGGTTTTGATCACGCGAGGAATCCCCAGCTGAAATCCCAAATCGAGCGTGGCCAGATTGAGTGAATGCGCCAAGGCATATTCCAGCGTCACCTGCCCGTGAAATTCCTTGTCGTAATTCTGCGGCGACCACAGCTTACCGTCGCTGCCGCGCCAGCTCCTGGCCTCATCGTTCAAGCGCGTTGCGACGTTGAAATGGGCGGAATCAGAGAGTGCTGTGAGATAGACGAAAGGCTTCATCAAAGAGCCAATCTGGCGGTTCGCGTCGAGCGCGCGATTAAAGCCGCCGGGAGCGCCAGAACGCTCGCCGACCAAGGCCTTGATATCGCCGCTACGGCTGCCTGAAACGATAAACGCGGCCTGCAGTTTTCCCCGTTCTTTGGCTCGGTCTTTTTCGATCACTGTCAGAACATTCTCGACGGCTCGTTCCGCCGCACGCTGCATATCCACATCGAGCGTGGTAAAGACGTTCAAGCCCGCAGTCTGCAGATCGGACTCCTGATAATCCTTTTTGAGCTGACGCGCGACAAGCTCCAGAAAGCCCGCGTAACGACCGCTCCCACGCCATGCTCCTTCACGCAACAACAAAGGCGCCTTGCTGAATCGCTCGTACTCTTCGTCGTTAATCAGACCGCTATCGCGGAATCTACCCAAGGCCACGTTGCGTCGCTCAAGCGCCCGGTCAGGATGCTTAAACGGGTTGTATTGCGAGGGCCCGCGGATCAAGCCGATTAGCAATGCCTGTTCGGGAACGCCCAGTTCGCCGAGCGGTCGACCAAAATAGAAACGCGCACCCAGACCAAAACCGTGAATGGCACGATTGCCGTCCTGCCCAAGGAAAACCTCGTTGACGTACGCCTCGAGGATTTCTTGCTTACCGAAAGCGCGCTCGAGAGACATCGCGATGAGCGCTTCCTTCAACTTGCGCACGTAACTCCGCTCACGCGAGAGAAACAAATTCTTGGCGAGTTGCTGGGTCAACGTGCTGGCACCTTGCGCAATGCCACCGCTCCTCAAATTAGCCACTATCGCGCGCAGAATTCCCATAAAGTCGATGCCGATATGAGTCGCAAAGCGCCGGTCTTCAACGGCAAACAAGCCTTGTTCGAAAAACTCGGGAATCTCCTTTAGTTCGAGCGGCACGCGGTCTTCGAATGATTCGCTGTGGAGTCGTCCGATCTCCAACGGGTCAAGACGCACAAGATCGACCGCAGTCCCGCCGACGCGATTGGCGATCGTGCGCAAGCCCTCCGGCGCAAAATACAGCACGACGTCGCGCGAAGGTTCGTTGCCATCGGGGAAATCAAAGGCGCGACTCTGCAAGGTAATAGCGTGTGTGCCAACGCTGAACTGCCCGGGGCCGTTAACGGATTCCACCTGACGATAACCAATGGCCGAGAGCTGTTCGCCGAGCCGGCTTTCGTCAAGCTTTTGGCCTGGATGCAACTCAATCGGCGCAGCGAAGATACGCGTGGGTAAGGCCCACTGCCGCTGGGAGAAACGATTCACAACGTCGTGGTCGAGCCACGCCCAATACGCGATCAGGGCCAGCGAAAACCAGACTGCCAGATGTCGGAACAAGAACCACAGCCAGCCAAGGACTGGCGAGGATGACTCTTCGTCGTTGTCCTCAGGCGCGTTCATGTCGTTGGAGATCTGTTGAGTTCGCGGATGCCGTTTGATGGCACCAGGAGCCTTCGTTCACGGGGTCGGAAATAGACGGTTTTTTCAGGAAAAAACCGCAGAACTGAGAGGGGGAGAGTGTGGACTGACAGAGAGCTAAGGGTGTCCGTTGGCACGATGGCTAACGGACACCTTTCGCCAGCGACCGAGTGCAAAGCCCTCGATTACTGCTTGGCAGCTGCCTTCTTGGCAACGGCCTTTTTCGCCACAGCCTTTTTCGCGACAGCCTTGGCAGCCGGCGCTTTCTTGGCTACGGCCTTCTTGGCTACAGCCTTGGCAGCCGGCGCCTTCTTGGCTACAGCCTTCTTGGCGACAGCCTTGGCCACCGGCGCTTTCTTGGCTACGGCTTTCTTGGCGACAGTCTTGGCCACCGGCGCTTTTTTAGCGACGGCCTTCTTGGCGACAGCCTTAGCCACCGGCGCTTTTTTAGCTACGGCCTTCTTCGCGACAGCCTTCTTGGTCGTCGCTTTTTTCTTTGCAGTTGCCATCTCTAAGTCCCCCTTCAACTTGAGGTTGAATTAATTAACAAACAACACCACGCGCGTTATATACCGCAGCGAACAACAGGGTGTAAAGCAAAGGCTTAAAAAAAACCACGTAAGTGGAATTTATGTTTCTTCAACGCAACACCAAGCAAGTTTGATCAACGCAGCGCGCCCATCACACGGGTCCGAATCTCATCCACAGAACCCACGCCTTCTACTCGCGAATACTTGATCTTGGGATCCTGTTGCGCGCGCGTTGAATAGAAGCCAATAAGCGGCTCTGTCTGTTCGTGATAAACCTTCAAGCGATTGCGCACGGTGTCTTCGCGATCATCATCGCGCTGAACCAGCGGTTCGCCAGTTTCATCATCAACACCTGCAACGCGCGGCGGATTAAATACGGTGTGGTACGTGCGGCCGGAGTTCGGATGAACCCGTCGACCGGAAATGCGACTTACGATTTCCTCATCGTCGACAGCAATTTCTATGACCCGGTCGATTTGAACCGAGATTGCATCGAGACCCTCGGCTTGAGGAATCGTGCGCGGAAATCCATCAAACAAAAATCCCGGAGCACAGTCGGCCTCTTTGAGGCGTTCGCGAATCAGGTTAAGGATGAGGTCATCCGAAACCAGACCACCAGACTCCATCACGTGTTTAGCCTCGAGTCCCAGCGGTGTGCCCGCCTTGACGGCAGCGCGCAACATGTCGCCGGTCGAAATTTTAGGGATACCGAACTCGCGGCAAATGAAGTCCGCCTGCGTACCTTTGCCGGCGCCCGGTCCTCCCAACAGAATTACTCGCATACTTTTGCCTTTCTTCGCTGATTTTCAAATTCTTTGCGTCTGCCACGTTGACGCAGTTCTTGCCCGCCAGTACCGACGGCGTCACACTCGCGACGCGATGAAATTCGAACTCGACCATACTGCTGGAGCCCGCATCATACGATCCTATGGGCCGGGTGAATTCACTGTGGGCGAACAACGCGTGCACGGATCTATCGTGCTGGCCGCGGACCGAATCATCGTCGATCTGCTTCCCGAGGATATTACCGAACTGGACGCCGCCCACCTCGAGCAACTCTGCGCGCTCCAGACCGATTTGATCGTGATAGGCACTGGACGCCGGCAGATATTCCCACCTCATGCCCTGATCACGAGTGTCCTTAGCCGGGGGATCGGCTGTGAAATCATGGATACGGCTGCGGCCTGTCGCTGTTACAACGTGCTACTGGCGGAGTCCCGCTCGGTGGCGGCGGCCTTATTCGCCATCCGCTGATAAGGCCGCACGTGTAGATCAAATGGCGGCAGCCTCGCGATTTATTCAGACATCAGCCACAAGACGGTCTTAATGTGCGGGAACCGGCCGCGACCGGTTTAACGTCCAGGCAGAAATTGCAAAGGTTCGACCGCCTTGCCACCCTTTCTGATCTCGAAATGAAGCATCACCTCGTCGGCTTCCGAATCGCCCATGGCCGCAATCTGTTGCCCTGATTTCACCTTGCTGCCTTCGCCCACCAGCAATTTATCGTTGTGTGCGTAAGCGCTCAGAAATGCGTCGCTGTGTTTGATGATAATGAGCTGCCCATAGCCCCTTAATCCGTTACCGCTGTACACCACCTGTCCTTCAGCCGCAGCGTAAACGGGCTGTCCACGGGTGCCGAGGATATCCAGGCCCGCGGCACCCGTAGCCGCTACCGTACTTCGGCGCTTACCGCTTGCGGGCCACCGCCAGGCAATGCCACCGGCAGAATGGGTTGCATCGTCTCCGCTCTGCGCGGTCACCGCGGCCGGCGCCGCAGCAGGCTCTGGCGCGGGAGGCGGAGCAGGATTCTCCGCCTTCGTCGCCGGCGACGGCACCTGTGCAGTGGCCGTTCTGGATGGCGATGCGTCTGCCTCAAGCTCTGGCGCTGAAGTCTCGGATTTGCTTGATGCCGGGGACGGAGGCAGCGGTTTAACTTCTGGCAGTGGGGCGAGTGGCCTCGGTGCTCCAGAGGTCGGCGGCGCCGCGGTCTTGGCCACCACCACTGCGGGCGGAAGGGGCGCCGGGACCCCGGAGTCGGACTGCAGCTTCAGCTTTTGTCCCACCAAAATGCGGTTGAAGTCGTCGATGTGGTTCCACCGTCCAATGTCGCGGGCATCGAGGCCAAACCGCCAGGCGATGCCATAGAGGGTATCTCCAGCGACCACCCGATAAACCGCTGGCGGGTTGTCATCGCCGGGGGCACTCGGGCGCTTGCTGGGCAGATTTCGGGTAGCGGGCGGAATAACGGACGCACCCTGCTGAATGGGTGCGGGCTCCTGCGATGCGCAGCCGGCGAACAGCAGACTCACGCCCAAGAGCGCGAGACGTAAGCCAGAATCTTGCCTGAGCGAGCTAATCCACATTTTCGAGCAAAGGCACAAAACTGACGCGCTGTAGCGGGATTTCTTCGATGCCTGACTCAGTCCGCCGAAACAGCGTCAGCACCTGTTCGCCCTGACGCCCTACTGGCATCACGGCTCGCCCGCCGGGCGCAAGTTGTTCTAACAGTGCGGGGGGAATCGCTGGCGCCGCAGCGGCCACCAGCACGGCGTCGAATGGGGCATGCGTCGCCCATCCCAGACGACCATCGCCGTGCCGTACTCGCACGTTCCCAATTTGCAGATCGTGCAGTCTTGAACGGAGCCGGTTAGCCAGCTCCGCGATGCGCTCTACCGTATAAACCTGACTGGCCAGCCGCGCGAGCACCGCGCTTTGGTAACCACAGCCACCGCCTATCTCCAGCACACGGTCCAGAGGACCCGTGTCCAACAAGACCTGCGTCATTGCGGCCACCACAAACGGCTGGGAGATGGTCTGACCAAAGCCAATGGGCAAGGCATTATTTTCGTAAGCGCGGCTCGCCAGTGCCTCGTCGACAAACAGATGACGGGGTGTGCTGCTGATGACATTCAGCACGGCGTCAGAGGAAATGCCCATCTCCCGCAACTGCTGCACCAGCCGGTTACGGACTCTCTGAGAGGTCAAGCCTATCCCGCTGCGGTCGGTCATCATCGTGGTGGTGCTAAATCCCCAGCCATTGAACAAGGTCGTCCATCACCGGATAAGACGATAGATCCATCTGCAGCGGCGTGATCGACACACAGCCCTCCGCAATCGCGTGAAAATCGGTACCGGGCCCGGAATGCTCGCCCGGCTTGCCCGCCGGACCAATCCAATACACCGGTTGCCCTCTTGGGTCGAGTTGCATGATGGTCTCTGCAGCGCGCTGGCGTCGGCCCAGCCTCGTCACCCTGGCCCCTTTGAGGCTCGCGTCGGAATTGGGCGGTACGTTCACATTGAGTAACCAGTGCAACTGCAAACCAAGGCGCTGAACGTTCAAGACCAGATCGCGGGCGATCACTCCGGCCCTAGCATAATGGCTGGGATCCGCGCTCGCCAGAGAAAGGGCAATGGCCGGCGTGCCCAGCAGACAGGCCTCCATCGCCGCCGCCACGGTGCCCGAGTAGAGCACATCGTCCCCGAGATTTTCACCCGCATTGATGCCCGAGAGCACTAAATCCGGCGGCTGTTTCAGCAAGGTCGTCATTGCCAGATAGACACAGTCGGCGGGCGTGCCATCCACCGCGTAGTGATTTTCGGCCACCTGCGAGGCCCGCAGCGGCCGGTCGAGCGTGAGCGAATTGCTCGCCCCGCTTCGATTGCGTTCCGGGGCAACGATGATAATTTCGCCTAGCGGTCGTAATGCTTCGGCCAGCGCGGCCAAACCGGGTGCCCGGTAGCCGTCGTCATTGGACAACAGCAGGCGCACTCCCCTAACTCGCGTGCGCGAATAGGAATTCGAGCAAGGCTTTCTGCGCGTGCAGCCGATTGCCCGCCTCGTCCCAAACAACGGCGTTCGGCGCGTCGATCACTTCTGCTGCCACTTCCTCGCCACGGTGCGCGGGCAGACAATGCATGAACAAGGCATCCGCAGCAGCGCGCGCCATCAAGTCTGACGTGACCTGATACGGGGCGAAGATTTCCCGCCGGCGCGGCGCTTCCTGCTCTTGTCCCATGCTGGCCCACACATCGGTCACGACCAGCGCCGCATCCCTGACGGCTTCGGCCGGCTGACTGACGAGCCGCACGTTGGGCCGATTCTGCTGAGTAAGCAGTACTGGCTCAAATCCTGTGGGTACGGCGATGGTCAACTCGAAGTCCAGCAGGCCGGCTGCCTCGATATAGCTGTTGCACATATTGTTGCCGTCTCCGACCCAAGCCACCTTCTTGCCCGCGATATCACCCCGGTGTTCGAAAAAGGTCTGCATGTCGGCCAGCACCTGACAGGGATGCGAGCGATCGGTCAGGCCATTGATGACCGGCACCCGCGCGTGGGCCGCCAGGCGCTCCACCGTGTCGTGGGCGAAGGTGCGCACCATGATGGCGTCGCACATCTCCGACAGCACGAGCGCGGTGTCTTCAATCGGTTCCCCACGCCCCAACTGGGAATCGCGCGGCGAAAGAAACACCGCGCCCCCACCGCCTTCGATCATGGCGGTTTCGAACGAGACTCGAGTTCGCGTGGAGGATTTCTCAAAAATCATGACGAGCACCTTGTGCTCGAAGATGCGCGGCTTATCACCGAGTTTGCGTGCCGCCTTCAG
>CANFVX010000059.1 GCA_947450495.1 Gammaproteobacteria bacterium | reverse complement strand
CGAAAGAAACGCTAGGCTGATTTGCCAACCCGGTACGGACCGCGCCCGGAGCGACGGTCAAACATTCAACAGACCGCGCTTTTTAAGCACAAGCGCCGTGAGCGGCGCGACCAGCGTGAGCGCCACCCACGGCAGCAAGGCGTGACCACGGCTGATGAGGGCTGCGCTGCCGCCGCCATACCAGGCTTCCAGAGCGAGAATCATGAAGGCCGTCAGTAGCCACATGGCGCAGCTGGCGGAATCTTTCAGCAACGCGCGCCGCCAGTGGAAGCGCATGCTGGCGATGGTGTTCCCAAGGCCTGCGAGCCGCGGAATCCAGCGCGGCACATCGTGGCAATACTCGCCGTAAGCGGGAAATTTAGCGCGCAGGTACTGTTCTTCGGCCGCCACGATGGCGATATAGGCCAACCCAAAGAAGCACCCGCCCAGCACATAGACGACGGGGCTGTTATGCACCAGAAACAGCCCCGTCAAAATCATGAGATTGCCGCCGTACAGAGGATTGCGGACATGGGCAAAAAAACCGTCGGTCACCAGATCCTTCGCATACACGCGCTTACCCAACCCGCCGCGCTTGATATAGGCGAGACCAATGACTAGCCAGCGGTAAAGCTGGCCCAGCCCCGCCAGCATAAAACCCGCCATATCAAGGTTGCTGTCGCTGTTCAGGTCGCCGCCAAAGAGCGCCGGCGTAAAACCCGCGAAGAGCGCCAGGAGCACCACCGGAAACACCTTGTCCCGATAGTGGAAGAGCCAGTTGCCATAGGCCATAAGCCATTTGTTCAACACGGCAAGTGCCTTGGACTCATGCGGACTTCACCGCAATCATCGAAGCGAAGTTGTACCAGCGGAAAGTCTCTTCGACGTGCTTGAAACCGACCTCCCGGAGTAAAGCCCGGTTTTCCTCAGGGCGATAGGGAATGAGCACGTTTTCCAGAGCCTCGCGCTTTTGCGCGATCTCCATCGCCGAATAGCCGTGGCGCGCCTTGAGGTCGTAGTAGTAGCGAATGAACAGGCGATTCAGCAGGCTCGACTCCATCGTCTGCTTTTCCACCAGAATAAGGCAGCCGTTGTTATTGAGGCCTTCGTAGATTCGCCGGAGCACGCGTTCGCGCATCAGCGGTCGAATGAACTGGAGCGTGAGGATCATCACGACGACCGAGGCATTCTCCACCACCGCATCCGTGTGCAGATCGGCCACCAGAAACTCTATGTCGCGCGCGGATGCGAGGCCTTCAGCCTTGGTTCGCGCCTGGTTGATCATGTCAGGAGAGTTGTCGACACCGACCAGACGAACGCCCGGCGCAAGCATGGAATCGAGCAGCATGAGCGTTGTGCCGGTTGAACAGCCGAGGTCAAAAAGCGCACTGTCAGGGACCGTGAAATCCGCGGCGATCTCGGCTGTCATGCGTTGAATTTCGGCGTAGTGCGGCACCGAGCGCGAGACCATATCGTCAAACACCGCAGCAGTTCGTTGGTCAAAGCGAAAGTCGGCGTTGCCCGCTTCGGGGGCGTCAAATAGCTGGTCTCGCAGAGCGTCCTTGGACAGATCGAAGTCGCCAGGTTCTGTCATGGAATTTCTCTAAGGCGTTGAAGAGGATTGTTGGGGAGGATAAAGATTATTCGACACGGACGCGCCTAGAATCTCGCACGCGCTCGGTGGCTGATGCCTGACAAGCACTGGCGTTGGCCATCACACTCCGTAGCAGCTTTTCAATTCAAGCCACCAAACAGGGGACTGATCACATGAACAGAGCAAGCCGGCCTTGTTGCGCGCAGCCCCAAAGCAGGAGCGCCGACGGGTCGCGCAATCGTCTGGGGTTACTGGTGGTCGTGAGTTTTTTAACGTGGCTCGTGCCGACGGCTAAGGCCGACACCACGGTGTTTGCGGCCGCCAGTCTGACGGACGTGCTGCCGGCGCTCGCCTCGCGTTATGGGGATCAGGGCGGTAAGCCCGTCCGCTTTTCTTTTGCGTCCTCGTCTACCCTTGCCCGGCAATTGGAAAACGGGGCGCAAGCACAGCTGTTTATTTCGGCAGATGAAGAGTGGATGGCCTATCTGACCAGGAAAGGGCTGATCGAAGAATCGTCCACCGCCAACTTGGCCGGCAATGAACTGGCCCTGATTACCGCTGCCGATAGCACCCTTGCGCCAGCAGCGGTGAGCGAGAAATCGCCGCTGCTCGCCTGGCTCGGCGGGGGTCGGCTCGCACTGGGCGATCCCTCGCATGTCCCCGCAGGACGGTACGCGCAGGCTGCTCTGGAACACCTTGGACTTTGGACGAGCGTGGAAAAGCATCTGGCGCCAGCGGAGTCGGTCAGGACCGCGTTGGTGTATGTGAGTCAGGGCGAGGCCACGCTGGGAATTGTCTATGCATCCGATTTGAAGCGCGCGGCGGGCGTGAAACTCGTCGGAATGTTTCCCGCCGATAGTCACCCGGCAATTGTCTATCCGGCGGCCGTGATTAAAGGCGTACAAGACCCCGAGGCCCGAAAGTTTCTCGCGTTTCTGCTGGGCCCGGAGGCGGCGCCGCTATGGCGAGAGTTTGGTTTCAAAAGCCCCTGAAAACAGCACAATCGCGAAGCACGAGGGGTTATGCCGAGTCGCCAGATGCCGCAGCGGGCAAACGGTTTTCAAGCCAGACGTAGGGCTATGCTCGCTTCGACAGAATTGCCGATGGCGTTGTAACTGAGCGCATCGAAACTGAGCAGGCGCGCCATCGCGATACCGCGCCCATGAGCGTGCGTCGCGCGCTCGGGGTCAAACTCGAGATAGGGCTGCGGATCAAAACCCGTACCCTGATCCGTAATCCGGAACAAAATTGCGTCCCGGCGGCGCTCAACCCGAACGGAGGCGTATTTAAGCGCACGCTCGGGGGACCTTAGGCGCTGTTCGATTTCCTGTTGCCACTGCCCGTCGGCGAGCAACACGGCCTTTTCTTCGTAAGTGAGCCCAAGATTGCCGTGTTCAACCGCGTTGAGGAGGAGTTGCCAGAGCCCGGTGACGGCAGCGTCTGGATTAGGACAGATCTTGGACAACAACTCGGCCAGAGCCTGCGCCTCTTCAATGGTGCGGAAATTGAAGATCCCGGCTTCCAGAAGGCCAATCGCATTGGCGGTTGATTCCAGACGGGCACGAAACCGTAGGCGCTGCTGAAAATCGCTAATCGCCGCGTTCACTACACGGCGCAAAAGTAAGGGCTCGTAGGGCTTGGTGACGTAATAGAAGGCGCCTGCCGCAATCCCGCGCGCTATTTCTTCGTTAGACGACAGGCCGCTCAGAAACACGACGGGAACTTCCCGGCAGGTGGGGCTCTGCTTCATGCGCATCAAAACCTCAAGCCCGGCCATGCCGGGCATTTGCCGGTCAAGCACCACGGCCAAGACGTTTTCCGAATGGGCGGCAAGCCTCGCCCATGCGCTTTCTCCCGAACTGTGAACCTCGGTTCGGAACGACTGATCACCGAGGATGGCGGCGGCGAGCCCGAGCGAGAGGTCATCGTCGTCTACGAGCATCACGGTATCGCGTTGGGTATCCAAGCGCATGTGGGCCTTAGCCTCGGGAAAATCAGACATCTCGTTGAACACACCACACGAACCAAAGGCAGATGCTGGGAGTTAATCGGCCGAGGCATGAGGTGTCAAGGCGGATGCTCAAGCGCGCAACAATGGGCTTGTACTGGCTCGTGGTCTAGGTTCGTTTCCGCTTGTGCTGTAATACCGGAATGGACGTCAACGCCGTAAGCCAAATTGTTTTTCTCAGCCTGCGCATCGCGGCCTTGGCGACCGCCGGCTGTGTCATCCCTGCGGTGGGTTTGGCCTGGCTGTTAGCGCGTCGCCGCTTTCCAGGTCGCACGCTGCTCGACGCCTTGGTCCACGCCCCGCTTGTGCTGCCTCCGGTCGTCGTGGGCTATTGTCTGCTTGGCCTGTTCGGCAGCAGGACATGGCTCGGGGAATGGCTGATTAGGACGCTGGGAGTCCACCTGCCCTTCACGACTGGCGGTGCCGTGATGGCGGCGGCCGTGATGGCACTGCCGTTAATGGTACGTTCGATTCGCTTAGGCCTTGAAGGCATAGACCGCGGACTGGAGACAGCAGCGCGCACGCTCGGCGCCAGCCCGCTGGACACGTTTTTGACCATCACGCTGCCATTGATGCTGCCCGGCATCGTCGCTGGCGCAGTGCTGGCATTTGCCGCGTCTCTCGGGGAGTTTGGCGCGACGATCACTTTTGCGGCAAACATTCCCGATGAAACCCGCACGCTGACACTCGCCATCTACACTGCACTACAGTCACCGGACGGCGAAGCGAGCGCCAAGGTGCTGGTGATGATCTCCATAGGGCTGGCGATTGGCACTCTACTGCTGGCCGAGGTCAGCAATCGGGTGACGAAAAATTGGCTGCGAGCCCGGTGATAGAGCTGAAATTCTCAGTCTCGCAAGGAGATTTCTCGCTAGAGGTTGCGGCTGTCCTCCCTAAGGCCGGCGTCACCGGAGTCTTCGGGCGAAGTGGTGCAGGCAAGTCGACACTCATCAACGCGCTGGCCGGTATTTCGACCACGGCACGCGGGCGCATCAAGGTTGGCGATGAGGTTTTCCTTGATAGCGAACGAGGATGGCAGCTACCAATCGAACGCCGGAGAGTGGGCTACGTTTTTCAGGACGCGCGCTTATTTCCTCATATGCGCATCGAGTCAAACCTGCGCTACGGCGCGCGTCGCCGCTCGGGAGGTGAGTCCTCAGATCTATGGCAAGGCGTGATTGAGGTTCTGGACCTGCAGCCCTTATTGAGGCGCTGGCCCGGTTCTTTGTCGGGAGGCGAGCGGCAACGCGTCGCCATTGGCAGGGCCTTGCTCTCACAGCCACAGATACTGCTGATGGACGAGCCCCTCGCGTCGCTGGACGCCCCTCGCAAAACCGAGATCCTTTACTACATCGAACGACTCCGGGAGGCCTATCCGGTCCCGTTGCTGTACGTCACCCATTCCCTTGATGAGCTCGTTCGTATCGCAGACCACCTCCTACTACTCTCTGACGGGAAAGTCATGGCCTGTGGACCGTTTCTCGATCTCGTCGGCGACACAGCCCTGCAGCCCTACCTTGGTCGCTTTGAGGCTGGAAGCGTTCTGGAGTGCATGCTGGAGCAGCACGATGAAACATTTGGACTGAGTGTCCTTAGTTTCTCTGGAGGCGAGCTCCGCGTCCCGAAGCTTGACGCACCGTGCGGCACGCGCTTGCGTGCCAGACTTCGCGGCCGCGATGTGGCCATTGCGCTGAAAGATCCGCCTGAACTCAGCATCACCAACAGGGTGCAAGGCGAAGTGCTTGCCCTGAGTTATCGGGATGGGCCTTATGTGGACGTGCTGATCGGCGCGGGGAGTTCAAAGCTGCACGCGTTGATTACACGAGAATCCTGCGCAAGGCTGAACATTCGTGTTGGCTTGAGCGTGATTGCGCTGATTAAGGCTGTTGCGCTGGACAGTCGAACCGTGGGCTATAGCCGCCGGGCGAGATGAGTTCAAGGCTCCGGTCGACGGGCGCCGCTCAGATGCTCATTCCAGTAAGCGTTATCAATGCTGGAGATAATGACCCGTCCTGTTCGCGGGCTTGGCGCGTGCACGAATCGCCGATCCCCGAGATAAATCCCGACGTGGGAATATCGAGCACCTTGGGTGTCGAAAAACAGCAAATCAGCGGCTTTCAAAGTCGATAGCGGGATCACCGGAAGTTGAGCAGCCATCGCAGAGGAGTTTCGGGGTAATTGAAAATTGAACTGCTGAAAGACGTGGTGGACCAGTCCGCTACAGTCAAAGCCCCTGACCGGCGATTCGCCGCCAGACACATAGGGTTTGCCTTGCATGCTGGCTGCATAGGCCACTAAACCCAACGTATCAATGGCCTCGATTGGCTTTGGGCCTGAAGGCGTCCGCGTATCGGCAGGAACTTCGGGGATAGGCGTCAAAGCCACTTGCGGTGGTGTAGAAGCACACGCAGAAAGCAACAGCGACAAGGCGGCGCAAAGGGAGATGCGTATGGTCTTCAAGGTCACAAATTCACCGAGCTTCCCATCTGACGCGAATGCCAAAGATAAGTAGCGCCAAGTTTTGCCTGCAAGCCTATGAACTTCAAGCGGTAAATACCTGTCTAGCCAGACTCACCCCCGGCAGCGTTCTACGACTGTACTGTCTGGCACCTGGAACACCAAGTCGAGGTTGACTTTCGCCTCCAATTCCCGGTGAGTGACCGGTAACGATTACCGTTTGTGCACAGCACACTCGAAAAGAAACTACGGCTCAGAGGCATGGCGCCGTTTCATACAAATGAAACCAAACAACCGCCTCAACTCTTTGTTTTATAAACTTTTATCAATAATGATTAAAGTTTATCCAATTTGGCTTTGGCGCACATTACGCCTAGAGGAATTGAAGATGCAGGTTTTTAATCAACAGACTTATCCACAGAATTTGTGGGTAACTGGACTCCCCATCCTGATTCTCGCGTTCGTATGCTTGAGTAGCGTTTGCCACCCCACTTGGGCAACGGAAAAAGAGCGCGCCGAGGCCTTTGTCTCGTTTGAGTACCGTGCAGACGGCAAGTGTCAGATTCTGAGCGAAGGCGGAAAGCTCGTAGTGCTTCACAACAGTCACCCCAACCGGGAGATCAGTTATCGTCTGGTGAGATACTTCGCGGGGGTCCCGCAGACTCGTGTTGTCGGCCAGCTTAACGCTTCAGGCGCGGGAGAACCGTTAGGCTGCAGTCGAGTCGATGGGCGCGATCAACTCTGGAAAGTCGAGCGCGCTAGTTTTCAATAAAAGTTCTTCAGGACACTTTCGTGAATACACAAAAACTCGGCTGGGCTTTGGCGCTCTGCCTACTCAGCAGGCCTGCAACTGCGGCAGAAGTGAACTATCGAGATCCGGGCGATATGACCGAAGAAGAGCGCGCTGGAGTAATGGCCAAGACCAACCACTACAACACCTGCGTTTACAAAGAATCGATGGCCCTGGTTGATACCCTGCCCGACATTCGGCAAGCAGCCGATAGCGCCATGAAGAAATGCCAGCCCATGATTGATGATTTGAAAGCTCTAGTGACCAAAGCAGGTTTTGACCCTGGCTTCGGTACCCAATTTGCGCACAGCGCACAGAATCGAGCGGTGCGCATGCTTATCCCAGAGCTCGCCTTACGGAAAAGCGGGCACTAACCGGCGGTCCGATCGGGAAGGGAAGGCATTCTTAGCGAACCTACATCGGTAAATTTCGCCACCAGAGGAGCAAGCTCTGAAAGGGCTCGAAGATAGACTTCTCTCTTGAAGGGGACGATGAGGCTGATGGAGTCCCAGTATTCTATCCACCGCCACTGGTCGAACTCGGGCTCGCCGGCGGCTGCCAAATCCACTCGTTGTTCGTCTGTCGTCAGACGGAGAACAAACCATCGTTGTTTTTGGCCGATGCAGAGCGGCCGCTGGCTATGCCGGATGTAGCGCTTGGGCAAGCGGTACCTCAGCCAGCGACGAGTACACCCGATGATTTCGACATCTTCGGGAAGCAGGCCGACCTCTTCGCGCAATTCGCGGAACATTGCCTGCTCAATGCTTTCATTCGGATTCACACCACCCTGTGGAAACTGCCAGGCAGACATGCCCACGCGCCGGCCCCAGAAGACCTTGCCCTGCTGATTGACCAGAACAATGCCCACGTTAGCCCTGTAGCCTTGGTGGTCTATGATGGATTCCGTCACGCAATGCTCTCCGAAATCGCCACGCCCAGGCCAGATTGTGGTGGGGAAATAACGGGCCTGCTTTGTCAGGGCGCTCCGCTGAAATGATGAGATATTTTCAGCGAAGCGGGCCTGTCTAAGGCGCTTAGCTCACCAGTTTAAGAATCGAGTCGCGCTCTTCCTTCAGTTCGTTTTCCGTCGCCTGCATTTTTTGACGGCTGAAGTCATCGACCGGCAATCCCTGCACAATCTTGTAGTCGCCGCCCTCGCATTGGACCGGGAACGAGTAGATGAGCCCCTCTTCGATGCCATAGCTGCCATCGCTACGGACCGCCATGCTGGTCCAGTCTCCCGGCGCAGTTCCGGCCGCCCAGTCGCGCATATGTTCAAGGGCGGCGTTGGCGGCAGAGGCTGCGCTAGAGGCGCCTCTTGCGTCGATAATTTCCGCGCCACGCTTGGCAACGCGCGGAATGTATTGCGTCTGGTACCACTCACGGTCGATGAGGGTCATCGCCCCAACGCCTTTTACCTCGGCCTGACTAAGATCTGGATATTGGGTTGTGGAGTGGTTGCCCCAAATCATCAGCTTACGGATGTCAGTCACGGCAGAACCGGTCTTGGCGGCCAACTGGGCAACAGCACGGTTGTGATCTAGGCGGGTCATGGCCGTGAACTGACGAGGATTGATGTCCGGCGCGTAGTGCATGCAGGTCCAGGCATTGGTATTCGCCGGGTTGCCAACGACAAGTACTTTGACACTGCGGCTTGCATTGTCGTTGATGGCTTTGCCCTGAACTTTGAAGATGCCACCGTTGGCAGCCAACAAATCGCTCCGCTCCATCCCCGGTCCGCGCGGCTTGGCGCCAACGAGAAGCGCGTAGTCTGTTCCCTTGAAAGCAACGTTAGGGTCATCGGTGATATCGATAGCGCTTACCAAAGGGAAGGCGCAATCGTCGAGTTCCATCACCACGCCCTGAAGCGCTTTCATGGCAGGAGTTACTTCAAGCAGTTGAAGATGGACCGGTTGATCCATGCCCAACATCTGGCCGGAAGCAATGCGAAACAGCAGCGAATAGGAAATTTGACCGGCTGCGCCAGTGATGGTCACACGTACGGGATTCTTCATGGGAGTTGTTCTTTCTGGTTGACTCTGTGGTCGTTCAGTTTATCCGGATCTGCTCGCGCGCTTAGCCGCGCTGAGCCACCGGCACGTAATCGCGGCGCTGGGCACCGATATAAAGCTGGCGTGGACGGCCAATTCGGAAATCACCGTCTGACAACATTTCCATCCACTGAGCGATCCAGCCAGACGCCCGGGCCAGCGCGAACATCGGGGTGAACATGCTCGTCGGAATATTCAGCGCCTGATAGATGAGGCCCGAGTAGAAATCGACATTCGGATACAGCTTGCGAGAGATGAAATAGTCATCTTCCAGCGCGATACGTTCGAGTTCCATGGCCACTTCGAACATCGGCTGGTTGAGGTTCATTGACTCAAGCAGGTCGTGGCAGGCCTGACGAATGATCTTCGCGCGCGGATCGTAGTTCTTGTAAACGCGGTGACCGAAGCCCATCAGTCGGAAGTTGTCGTCCTTGTCTTTTGCACGGGCGATGAACTTGTGGATGTTTTTGGCGTCGCCAATCTCCGTCAGCATGTCGATGACCGCCTCGTTGGCACCGCCGTGGGCCTTACCCCACAGCGTCGCAACACCGGCCGAAACCGCCGCAAACGGGTTGGATTCGGCGCTCCCCGCGAGACGGACCGTTGAGGTGCTCGCGCTTTGCTCGTGGTCAGCATGGAGGATGAAGAGAAGATTGAGGGCCGGCAGCGCCACGGGGTTGGCGACGTAGGGTTCGGTTGGCCAGGAGAACATCATGTACATGAAGTTCTCGATGTAATCCCGCGAGTTGTCGGGATATACGAACGGCAGGCCGGATCCGTACCGATAAATCTTCGAGACCAGATTCGGCATCTTCGCGATAACCCGGCGTGCGGTCAGCATCCGGTGCTCGGGGTTATAGATGTCGGTTGATGAGTGATAGAAAGAGGCTACCGCGGCAACCACACCGGCCAGTACCGACATTGGATGGGCGTCATAGCGGTAGCCCTGATAGAAGCGGGACAGATGCTCGTGCGTCATGCCATGCATCTTGATCGCGTGGTTCCACTCGTCGAGCTGCGTCTGGTTCGGCAGTTCGCCGTGAATTAGAAGATAGCTAACTTCCAGAAAGCTAGATTTTTCAGCCAGTTGGTCAATCGGATAACCGCGATGGAGGAGAACGCCTTCTTCACCGTCCAGATAGGTAATCGCGCTACGGCACGCCGCAGTCGACGCATACCCTATGTCAAAAGTGAACATCCCGAGTTCTTTGTAGAGATTCTTGATGTCGATTACCGGCGCGCCGTACTGCCCTTCGTAAACTGGGCATTCAAGTTGTTTGCCGGTCGTTTGGTCGGTGATGATCACGGATCGATTAGCCATGGGTGCCTCGTATCTGGGTGGGTGACTGGGCTATGAGTGTTTTGGCACTGTTTGCGTCGCACAAGGGTCCAAGAATACCCGTGCGCGTGGAAAACCTTCAAGCAGGGCCCCACCGGCTGGCTGGAAGGATCGGATTTCGGACCTCCTCGCCGTACGCTGTCGGTCGTCCCGCGACGCACCGCATCATATTTGTGTGACTTTGGATCAACGTTGATCAAAGATCGGGGCATTGTGGCCGCTAGCGCACTTAGCCATGGGCGCCAGCACTCAAGTGCGGGCGCTTCCTCCCAGTCAAGCCTATAGAGGATGAAGATGCTGTCTTCCTCGTGTCTGTTCAGCGGCAACGCCGCATTTATCGAAGAAATCTACGAGCGCTATCTGGCCGTCCCCTTATCGGTGGACCCGAGTTGGCGGGAGTATTTTGAGAGCCTGCAGACACAGCCTGGCGCCGTTGATGTCCCACACGGCCCCGTTCGAGAAAGCATGCTGACGCAGACCAATTCCACAGCCAAACGGCCTGTCACGGTCAGCGTTTCTCAAGACGACGGCAAACAGGTCTCCGTGCTGCAGTTAATCAACGCATATCGATTCATGGGGCACCGGCAGGCCCGCCTTGATCCGCTAATGCAACACGAACGCCCGCATGTTCCCGAGTTGGATATCGAATTCCATGGCCTGAGTGAGCGCGATTTCGATCGGGTCTTCAACACCGGCTCTCTGGCCGGGGCACAACGCGCATCCTTGAGAGAAATCCACCACATCATCAGAACGACCTACTGTGGCTCCATCGGTGCGGAATACATGCACATCGTGGAAACCGCACAGAAGCGATGGATTCAGCAACGCCTGGAGCCAGTGCTGGCGACCCCGCAATTTGACCCCGCCAAGAAGCGCCACCTGCTTGAACGGCTCATTGCCGCCGGCGAGTTAGAGGAATTTCTGCATACGAAATACGTAGGGCAGAAGCGGTTCTCGCTGGAAGGGGGCGAAAGCACGATCCCGCTGTTAGACCAGTTGCTTGCAGACAGCGGGCGTATGGGCCTGAAGGAAGTCGTTATCGGTATGGCCCACCGGGGACGCCTGAACGTACTCGTGAATATTGTCGGCAAGCACCCGGCAAAGTTGTTCGAAGAATTTGAAGGTAAGAGCCGAGAAGCGCGTCTGGGCGACGTCAAATATCACCTTGGGTACTCGTCAGACATAGAAACACCAGATGGGTCGATTCACGTCACCCTCGCCTTCAACCCGTCTCATCTTGAGATTATCAACCCGGTGGTGGAAGGTTCGGTCCGCGCGCGCCAGGAGCGGCGCGGTGACGTAGAGCGCAATCAGGTGCTACCAGTATTAATTCACGGCGATGCAGCGTTTGCTGGCCAAGGCGTGGTGATGGAAACCCTGAACCTGTCCCAGACCCGCGGCTATACGACCGGCGGCACGGTCCACGTCATCATCAACAACCAGATCGGATTTACCACCAGCGACCCGCTGGATTCACGCTCAACGCTATACTGCACCGACGTCGCGAAGATGGTTCAGGCACCCATTTTTCACGTCAACGGGGATGACCCGGAGGCAGTGGCAATGGTGGCGCAGATCGCGCTCGACTTCCGGATGGAGTTCAACAAGGACGTTGTGATCGATCTGGTGTGCTATCGCAAACACGGGCACAGCGAAGCGGATGAGCCGGCGGCAACCCAGCCCGTGATGTACCAACATGTTCGTCGCCATCCGGGCGTGCGCAAACTCTACGCGGACCGCTTGCTGGCCGAAGGGGTGGTCACGTCGACGGATGTTGACGCCATGGAGCACAACTACGTCAACGCGCTCGAAAACGACATCGTGGTCTCGCGTCCATACGCGATGGTCAATGACACCCGTTACCTCATTAACTTCGATCCCTATCGCGATGGTCACTGGCGGTCGCCAGCGGTGACGTCGATCAACCGGGACCGAATCGCCGCTCTTACCGAGCGAATGACGCGCTACCCCAGCCATTTCGAGTTGCATCGCGCGGTAAAAAAGGTCTACGACGAGCGCAAAAAAATGGCGCTCGATGAATCACCCATCGATTGGGGATACGCAGAAACGCTGGCCTACGCGGCGCTAGTGACTGAGGGGCATCCGGTGCGGTTGTCCGGCCAAGATAGTGGCCGCGGCACATTCTTCCACCGCCACTCGGTCATCAATGACCAAAAAACGGGTGACACGTTTCTGCCCTTGCAGAATCTCTCGACCGATCAGGCGAATTTTCTGGTCATTAACTCGACGCTGTCCGAAGAAGCAGTGCTCGGGTTCGAATACGGATATGCCAGTTCGGAGCCCCGCGGCCTCGTGATCTGGGAAGCGCAATTCGGCGACTTTGCTAACGGCGCGCAGGTGGTGATCGATCAATTCATCGCATCGTGCGAGGAAAAGTGGGGCCGCTTCTGTGGCCTCACCATGTTCCTGCCCCACGGCTACGATGGGCAGGGTCCTGAGCATTCATCCGCACGACTGGAACGCTACCTGCAGCTCTGCGCTGAAGACAACATGCAGGTCGTGTATCCCACGACCCCGGCTCAAATGTTTCACTTGATTCGGCGGCAGGTGCTCCGGGCCTATCGGAAGCCTCTGGTCGTTATGAGTCCCAAGAGCCTGCTCCGCCACAAGCTCTCTGTCTCCAGCGTGGCGGACATCGCGGATGGCGCTTTCCAAAACGTGATCGATGAAATCGATTCCATCGACCGCACGAAGGTGACCCGCCTGCTCTTCTGCAGCGGCAAGGTCTATTACGACCTCCTGGAAGCGCGTCGTACAGAGCAAAAACACGCTTGCGCTATCGTTCGCATCGAGCAGTTGTATCCGTTCCCCCGTGAAGAAATTCTGGCACTGGCTGCCACCTATCCCAACTTGAAAGACGTGGTCTGGGTCCAGGAAGAACCTCGCAACCAGGGCGCTTGGTCCTTGATGCTGTCCAAACGCCTGCTTGGCGGTTGCTTCCCGAGCGACATACCACTTCTCTGCGTCGCTCGTCCGTACTCAGCATCTCCAGCGGTCGGCTACTACGCCTTGCACGTCAAGCAGCAGCAGGAACTTGTGGCCGAAGCGCTCAAAGCGCCCATGAGAGAGCCGGGAAAAAGTAAAGAATCAGCGCGATCCGGCGCCTGAAGGCCGAGTCCTCTAGTCATCTAGAAAAGGAAACACCGTGTTAGTTGAAGTCAAGGTTCCAGTGCTTGCCGAATCAGTGCCCGATGCCACCCTGTTGGAGTGGCGAAAAAAGGCCGGTGAACGTGTCGAACGCGGTGAGAATCTCATCGACCTTGAAACAGACAAGGTCACGCTCGAGGTGGCAGCCCCAGAGGCCGGCGTGTTGGTTGAGATCAGAAAGCAGACCGGCGAAGTCGTGTTGACCGAAGATATTCTGGCCATCATCGATACCGCCGCAGCTGGCGTCGCTACTTCGGCCACAGCGGTAGAACCCGTCGTCTCACCGACGCCCACCGCAGAGCCCACCAAAATGGGGCCAGCCGCGAAGAAAATTCTGGGCGAGAAAGGGGTGGACCCGGCGGCCGTCGCGGGCTCTGGTAAAGATGGGCGGATCACAAAAGCCGATGCCTTGTCCGCCGGTGGTACTCCCATCGCCTCGCCAGCGAAAACCCCGCCGGAGCCGACGGTCAGCGTCTCAACAAACGACCCGCGCGGCGACCAACGTGTCCCGATGACCCGCTTGCGCAAGCGAACCGCGGAGCGTCTGCTTCAGGCCCAACAACAAGCGGCGATTCTGACGACGTTCAATGAAGTCAACATGCAGCCGGTCATGGATTTGCGTAACCGCTACAAGGATGACTTCGAGAAGCGCCACGGCGTGAAGATGGGCTTCATGTCGTTCTTCGTCCGGGCGGCCGTAGAAGCCCTCAAAAAATTCCCGGTCGTGAATGCCTTTATCGACGGTGATGACATCGTCTACCACCCGTATTTTGATCTCGGTGTCGCGGTCAGCTCGGAACGCGGTTTGGTCGTCCCAATTCTCCGCAACGCAGAGACGCTCTCCTTTGCAGAAATTGAGCTAAAAATTCGCGAGTTCGGTGAGCGCGCACGCGACGGCAAGCTGACTATTGAGGAACTCTCGGGCGGCACATTTACCATCAGTAACGGCGGGATTTTCGGCTCGCTGGTATCCACCCCAATCCTGAATCCCCCGCAGAGCGCCATTCTGGGCATGCACAAAATCCAGGACCGACCCGTGGTGGAGAAAGGCGCGATTGTGATTCGCCCAATGATGTATCTGGCGATGTCCTACGACCATCGGATCATCGATGGGCGGGAAGCCGTTCAGTGTCTGGATACGATTAAACAAATGCTGGAAGACCCCAGCCGCATGCTCCTTCAGGTTTGAGGTGTCACAGATGTCTGATTTCGATGTTGTGGTGAT
>CANFVX010000058.1 GCA_947450495.1 Gammaproteobacteria bacterium | reverse complement strand
GGCGCAATCCCACAGCGGCAAGGTATGGGTGGAAAACGATCTCCGCGCCCACACCAACCCGACCCGTCAGGCGGTGATCTGCAAAGCGGGCAGCGAACTGTTAGCGCTTATGGGCAGCGCCTGTCCCGACTGCTCGAGCCCCGGCTTTCGACTTCTCGACTACGCACGTGGACTGCCCTGCGCCTGGTGCCAGCAGCCGACCCGCGACGTGATCGCTGAAATCTGGTCGTGTCAGCGCTGCGCGCATCAGGAACGACGCGAGCGCAAAGGCCCCGCGTCCGCGCCGCCAGAACGGTGTGGCTATTGCAACCCCTGAGCGCGCGTCAGCGTGCTCAGTGCCGGCGCGCGGCATCGTCGGTAACGCGCTCTCGATAAGCGACCGGTGTCAGGCCGGTCCAGAGCCGAAAAGCGCGGGTAAAGGAATTGCTTTCCTGAAAACCCAGCAGCCAGGCGATTTCGCCCGGCGATAGCGTTGAGCTCATCAGATAGTGCCGCGCCAGCGCCTGCCTCACCTCGCTTAGCACCGTTTGATAACCCACTGACTCTTCCCGCAGTTGCCGCTGTAGCGTGCGCTTGCTGATTGCCAGTCGCCGCGCAACCTCCCCAATAGCGCTGCGCCCGGCCGGGAGCATTTCAAGCAACACGGCGCGCACGCGCGCGCTGATGCTGGCCTGGGCGTCGAGCGCCGCCAGCCGCTCGCGCAGCCCGGCTTCAAAAAATGTCCACATCGTGGCGTTTTCAGTCAGAAACGGGGCGGCGGCATCAGCGGCATCAAACGCGATCTCGATGGACTTTGACTCGCGGAGCGCGCAGCCGAACCACGCCTCATAGGGCGCGAGATTTCCGGGTAAGCGGGGTAATCTGACCGTCTTGGGCACCACCCGTCGGCGCGTCGCGAGCCGCGCCAGACGGGTGAAAAAAACGAGTTCGGCGGCGGCCAGGCTGCGCGGGAGCTCACCGGTGTGCCCGTAGCATTCCAGGGTGACGGTGGTGCGTAGTGGCGCGATCTGAACGGTCATATGCAACGGGCCCACCAGCCGCTTGTACTGCGCCAGCCGAGTCAAGGCGGTATTGAGATCCGGACTGCATAAGCACGAAAAGATAGCTGGATCGAAGCCTTCGGCCGACATGGCCTGCCCGAGTTTGAGTGGCAGGGCTTCCGCCCCGGCCAGCGTCTCCAAAGCCTGCCACAGGGTGAAATACTCAGCGGGCGTCAGGCTTGCCTCCTTGCGCGTAAAGAGGTCGGTCGGCAACTTCGCCAGGGCCAGCGCTGCCAGCGGGTTCAAACCCATGTCGGTGATCAACAACCGCCAGCTTTGCTGGACGGTGAAACGCGTAGCCTGCTTCAAACGCCAATTCTCCCGTGATCTATGAGCGGTGCTTACTTCAGCATGCCGGTAACCGCCTTATCAAAGCAGCGATCGCCAAAGTACTTCCGCACGAACATCAAAGGTTTCGCCAGTTTCCCCATCGCGTAGCGCGTGTTGGGCCGCGCGGCGCGCACGGCGCCGAGGATGGCATCCGCCACTAACGCGGGCGGTGAGCTCGCCCCTTTCTTGGCATAGGACTCGCGCATCGCCTTCGCCATGCGCTCGGTCATCTGCCGATAGGGGCCCTTGCCCGAGCGTTTGAGCATGGGGTCCAGCAACACCTCGCCGAACTCCGTGGCAATCACGCCGGGTTCGATGATTACCACTTTGATATCGAAAGGGGCGAGTTCAATGCGTAAACAATCGCTCCAGCCTTCGATGGCATGCTTGGTCGCGTGATACCAGGCGCCCAGCGGAAAATAAATTTTCCCGCCCATGGAGGAGAGATTGACGATCGTCCCGGACCGTTGCGCCCGCATATAAGGCAACACGAGTTGGGTCAGTCGCGCCATCCCGAACAGATTCACCTCAAACTGGTAGCGCGCGTCGGCCAGCGTGGTGTCTTCCATCGCGCCGTACATGCCGAAGCCCGCATTGTTGATCAGGACATCGACGCCCCCATGGGCGGCGCCGATCTGTGCGACTGCCGCGACGATGTCGGCATCCACGGTGATATCCATCTGGACGAGGTGGGCGCCGAGCGCCTGCAGATCGAGCATCTGCTCGGTCCGTCGGGCGGCGACGTAGACCACGTAGTCAGCTGACAGCAGGCGACGCGCTGTTTCCTTGCCGATACCGGACGAGGCGCCGGTGACCAGCGCGACTTTGCGGTGGGGAACGGTGGTTAACATGAGAGGCTCCTTGGACATGAAGACGATGGCGGTGGGTGCCAGATCATGCGAGGCGCCGCGCGGCGACCGGCAATCCAATCGCGCCAACGCGCATGCCAATGGCGCCAGCCCCGAATGTCGCGGCGCGTGTAATTCTTTCCTGTCGAAGGTACCTTTCAGGCCCGGGCCGGCGGCGCCGTCCCGCCCTGCCCCTATCCCTTTGCAGCGAGGCCCAGTTTGAGCACCACCCCGATCCCTGATACGCGCGCCCAACGGGTGGCCAACTGGCTGATGGACCGCAAGTGGACCACCTTCCTCATCGTCATGGTGCCGACGCTGGTGCTGGCCTGGGCGATCCCGAGCATTCAGGTCTACTCCCGCTTCGCCGACCTGCTGCCCGGCAACCACGAGTACGTCCACACCTATAACCGCATGAAAGATACTTTTGGCGGCGCCAACGTGCTGGCGATGTCGCTGGAAGTGACCGACCCCAAAGCCGACATCTTCACCACCGCCACGCTGGGCAAGATTCGCATGCTGACCAGCGAGGTCGACCTGATCCGGGGCGTGAATCACTATCAGGTGGCGAGCCTCGCGCATCCCAAGATTCGCCGCGTCTACACCGGCGAAGGCGGGGTCATCAAATCCGAACCGGTGTTGCCGCGAATCATCCCGACCGACGTGGCGGGGCTTAAGAAGCTGCGCGAAGAGGCGCTGAACAACGACATCATCTACGGCAGCTATCTCGCCACCGACGGGCGGGCGGCGCTGATCGTGGCGAGCTTCGATGAAGAACGCCTGAACTATCAGGAAATCCACGCCCGCATGCTGCAGCTCAAGCGCGAAGTGGAAGAAGACGGCAGCACCCAGCTTTACATCGCCGGCGAGCCGATGCTTAAAGGCTGGATTTATCATTTTGCTAGCGAAATCGGCGTTATTTTTGGCGTGACCTTCGTGGTGATGGTGCTCCTGCTGTGGATTCACTTCCGCTCCATTTCCGGTGTGCTGGTGCCCATGCTCGGTACCGCGCTGTCGGCGCTGTGGGGCCTCGGCTTTGTAGGGTGGATGGGCTACAACCTCGACCCCCTCTCGCTCGTCGTGCCGATTCTGATTTCGGCCCGCACCGCCAGTCACTGTGTGCAGATGATGGAGCGCTACTACGACGAAATCCGGATCGGGCGTGACCGCGAAACCGGCGTGCGGGTCTCCATGGGCGAACTCATCGTGCCGGCCACGATCGGCATCTTTACCGACGTCGCGGGCCTGCTGGTGTTGGCGGTGTCGTCGATCCCGATGATTGCGAAGATGGGCTACTACTGCGCGCTCTGGTCGGCCAGCAATGTGCTCACGGTGGCGGTGCTGGTGCCGCTGGTGATGTCGTTGCTGCCCACGCCTAAAGTCAACGCCGAGCACGAGCAGCGCCAGCTGCCGGCGCGACTGATGCACCGACTCGGCGTGTTTCTGGTGGGGCGGCGCGCCAGCCTGTTGATTTTCGGCGTCACCGCCCTGCTTGCCGTCGGCTCCGTGTATTTCGGCTGGAGCCCGCCGATCGGCGAATCCAAGCCCGGCACGCCGCTGCTCTTCCCGGACAGCCAGTACAACATCGCCGCCGCCCACATCGCCAGCCGGTTCGCCGGCGCCAACCAGCTCAGCATCTACTTTGAAGGCGACAAGCCGGAGCGTATGTGGGATCCGGCGGTCGTGAAAACCATGCAGGAATTCGCGCGTTACATGGCCGACACCCCCAACTACGGCGGCACCCGCGACATCCCGCACTTGGTGCGCGCCATCAACCGGCTTTATCACTACGACGACCCGCGCTGGGCCACGCTGCCCACTACTTCCACCGACATCGGCAATATGCTCTTCATGTATCAGGCGGGCTCGCCCACGCCGCGCGTGATCGTGGAGTACATGGACCCTGAAGCGCGAGTGGCGAATCTGGTGGTGTTCTACAAGGACGCCACCGGCAAGACCGTGACCGAAGCCGTGGCGGCCGCCAAGCGCTTTTTTGAGACCCACAAAATGGAAGGCGTCACGCCCAGATTTGCGGGCGGGATCATCGGCCTCATCGTGGCCGCCAATGAAGAAACCCACGCGGCAGATCTCAAAACCACCGGCCTCATTATCGTGCTGGTGATGCTGGCGGTGATGTTGACCTACCGCTCGTGGGAGCCCGGTCTGCTGGTGCTGGTGGTGCTGGGTCTGGCGGTCATGATGAATCGCGCCTTCATGACCCTGCGCGACATCGGGCTGAACGTGAACACGCTACCGGTGACTTCCGTGGGGCTTGGGGTGGGCGTGGACTACGCCATTTACATGCTCGATCGCATCCGCGAAGAGGTGAAACACCGCAGCCTCGACGACGCCATTGTGGTGTCGATGCGAACGACCGGCGCTGCCGTGCTGTTTACGGCGGTAATGATCATCGGCGGCATCGTGTGGTGGATTCAGGGCTCATCGCTGCGGTTTAACAGCGATATGGCGCTGCTGCTGTGCATGCTCCTGATGAGCAATATGGTGGGCGCGGTGACCGTGATTCCACTGATGATTCGGCTGATGCGGCCCCGCTTCATCATGGACGCGCACCGCGACGCCTCCTTGACCGAGGCGGACCGCGCACGCGGCAGCGTCTGGTCTTTGAAGTCTCCCTGATACGCGCTAGAGCGCGGCCAGAAAATCGAGGGCGAGCTGGCGCGTGGCGCCGATGCCCTCGTAGAGGATGCCGTGTCGTTTCGACGGCACCCAGTGCAAGGCTTTGCGCTCCACTTCGAGTTTGTCGTAGATGAGTTGCGCAGACTCGGGGTCCACCACCGCGTCGCCATCGCCCTGAATCACGCAAACCGGCGCGCGCACGCGCGGCAGGCTGGTTTTTAGTTCGGACACCACGCGCGTCAATTCATACAAGCCGCGCAGCGGAATATTGCGATAGTTGATGTGCGGATGCTCCGACTCATTGGGCCGGAAGGGCATCACGCCTTCATAAGAAGACAGCCAACTCACCAGCCGGTTGGCGCCGTGCATGAAAGGCACGAAACGCAAATTCTTGTTGCGGAACTTGAGCGGTGCGCTGATGGCAATCGTGCCTGCCAACGCGGGGTCAGCGCTGGCGGCCTGAATAAGACTGAGCGAGCCGCCGGTTGAAAACCCGATCAACACATAGCGCTCGGTAATGCCGCGCATGATCTCAACGCCGCGCGCAATCGACTGCAGCCAGTCCTGCCAGCTGCGGTGGCGTAAGTCCCAGGGCGAGGTGCCATGACCCTTGAGCCGCACGCCCAGCACCGGATAGCCGGCCGCCTTCAGCTGCTCGCCAAAAGCCCGCACCTCGGCGGGGCTGGCGAGAAAGCCGTGGACTAACACCACGCCCACGGGTTTCGGCACCCCCGGACGTAGCAGAAACGGACTCGGGTCAGCGGTCGCCGTTTCGCGCTCGTTGATGTCGGCGTGCTTCGGTTTGCGATAGAGCGCGCGGTCCCAGTCCAGCGCTTTCAGCTCATCGTCGAACAGATATTCCGCACGCTGCGCCCCGCTCAACGCGCCCGCGTCAGTCATCGCCCGCGCCACCGCCCGGCCAACCGCCGGCAGAGGTTCCACTTCGTTGGCATAGACTTCCAGCGGGTTTTGCAGCCGGATTTCATCGAAATCCTGCGTGTGGCGCAGCTTCTCCTCCAGATGCAGCTGATGGTCGTGCACCCGCAACAGCCCGGCAGTGGCCGCCTCCTGCAGGAACTCCTCCAGCGCGGGCGGGGTGGACGTCAGCAAGGTCTGATAACGCCCGGGGTCGCAGATCCCGGCGTGCAGCCGAATTTCCCGCTCTCCCTGCAGATGTTTCACCGCCAGATACAGCATCAGCCGAAACTCGGGCAGCGCCAGCACGGTATGGCCCGCGTTGAACTGCGTGATGAGCACGGTGGACGCGAGATGGGAAAGATTGACCGAGACCGTTTGATAAATCGCCCGCATGTAGCGATCGCGCAGCCGGTTGATAGCGGTCAGCGCGCTACGGTTGGCGAGTCGTCGCGGCAGCTTGTGTTCAAGAAAATCGCTATCGAAGACGCTGGCCAGACTGGTGAGGTCGCGCGCCAGATAGTTGAGCAGCGGCCGTTCGTACCAGCTAACCGCCTCGTTAACGCGCAGGCTGGTGCCCAGATGGATATCCATATCGGTGGCCTTGAGCAGGATATTGCCTTCAACCACCAGTTCATCCAGCGCCCGCTTGCTCAAAGACCCGCCCAGCAGTTCCGCCGTGCGACTCAGCAAATTATCGCTGATGCGCAGCGGATAAAACGTGATGTTGGCGGGTACGATGGTGACGGCCCGATCCGCACCCGCAATCAGCGCTTGCACACTTGGCAGCCCGAGTTCATCGGCCCAGTGGCGCAGCAGCGTGTGCTGGTTTTTCTGCATCCGGTGCTTGATGGCGTAACGGAAAATCTGCAGGCCGGTGGCGAGGCGAGCGGCGCCGGTGTGATGTTTACGCCGGGTCTGCGCGTGGCGGGAGAACACGCTGTACTGGCCCCGCTCGTCGATGACCTGTCGGTCCTTGACCATCCCGCCTTCCGGAAACATCACCACCTTGCGGCCGCGCAGAATGTCCCGCGCCAGCAGGCTCATGAGCTGCGGATCATTGTTGGGCACCACGCCTAAATCGCGCAGCAGGCGCGCAAAGCGATCATCCCGCTTGAAAAACTCGGCGGAAGCCACTGAGCGGCAGAAATGCCCGCCCTGCTGGTAAATCAGGTACTGTGGGATGAAGGTCTCCATTCGCGCAAAGTGGTTGAACAGAAAAATCTCGCCGTGCTCGAGCTGCTGCTGCTCGTGGGTCATTCGGATGCGCAGTCCCAGCAGCTTGCTTAACTGCTCGAAGGCGCGGGCGCACCAGTCGTAGGTTTGTTGATTGAGGTCGGCGTAATCGGTCATCGCAGCCACCGGTCCGGAAAGTGGCCGGACTATAGCGCGCAGCCACGGCTCAACAGGAAAAAACTGCAGCCGGAACTTAGGGCGCTCTGTCGGGTCTGCCTGATCGACGCCCCGTCAACACCTTGCGATAGACAAGGCGACCACTACCCTCAGGAGTACTTTATGAGTTCAAGCATCAGCGGCGTTTCCAGCGCTCTCCAGCAGGCACAAGCGGCCTACGCCCAGAAAGCGCAGTCCATCGCCATCGACAGTGACGGCGACAACGACGGCAGCAAGGGGAGCGCCGTGCAGGCCACGCCCAAGCCGATCTCACCGACGATAGGCAACACCATCAGCACCACGGCCTAAGCCAGCGGGAGGCTCAGACAGGGCGTGCGATTACACGCCCTGCGCTGACATGCGCTGGAGCAAGTTGGCGTCGGTGCGAATGCCGGAGGTCTCGCGAATGCGCTCCACAATTTCGCGTTTGAGGGCCACAAATTCCGGGGTGTGTTTGAGCGCCTGATCGCGCTCCGCCGGAAACGGCACCTCGTAGATGGTGTCGATCCGGCCCGGTCTTGGCGCCAGTAACACCACGCGCTGGCCGAGATAAATCGCTTCTTCCACATCGTGGGTGACGAACACAATCGTTGCCTTTTCCAGCTTGAACACATGCAGGATGAGGTCGTGCATCACCTCACGGGTTTGCGCGTCGAGTGCGCCGAAAGGCTCGTCCATCAGGAGAATTTCCGGGCGCGACATCAGGGCGCGCGCAATCGCCACGCGCTGCTGCATGCCGCCGGACAGCTGACCCGGATAGGCGCTCGCCATGTGCCCCAAGCCCATCAAGCCCAGCAGGGAATCGGCGCGGCCGCTGGCCCGCTCAACGTCGCTGTCGGTGAGATGCTTCCGATGCGCCTTCAACCGCCGGGAGAAGCGGATGTTCTCCCGCACGTTCAGCCACGGATAAAGACTGTAGTGCTGAAACACCATCGCGCGATCGGCAGCCGGCCCGGTGACCGGGCGCCCGGCGGCTTCGATTTCGCCGCTGGTGTGATATTCCAGCCCCCCGATGATTCGCAGCAGCGTGGACTTGCCGCAACCCGACGCGCCGATGAGGGTCACGAACTCGTTGTGCTGGATATCGAGATTGATGTTGTTCAGCGCCGTGACCGGCGTGGCGCCTTCGAAGACCTTGCCGAGACCGCGGATGGCGATCCGTGGTGTGGTGCTTAATGTTTCAGGTGCGCCCATGGAAAAGCCTTGCGATGCAGCCAACGAAACGCCTGATCGGTCAACAGCCCAATCAGCCCGATGAGAATAATGCCGGCGAAGATTTTGTCGGTCTGGAGAAAGCGCTGGGCTTTGAGAATGGCGTAGCCCAAGCCCGAATTGGCCGCCACCAACTCGGCCACCACGAGATAGGTCCAGGCGAACCCCAGCGTGAGGCGCAGGGTGTCCAGCAGCGCCGGCTTGGCCGAGGGCAGTAGCACCTGCTCGATAATTTCCATGCGGGTCGCGCCCATCGTTTGCGCGGCCTCAATCTGGGCGGAAGGCACGCGGCGCACGTCTTCCGCCACCATCAAAATCATCTGGAAGAAAGTGCCGATGAAGATGATGGCGATTTTCGCGCCCTCTTCGATCCCCACCCAGATCATCACCAGCGGAATGAACGCCACGGCCGGCATATAGCGCACGAATTCCATCAGCGGCTCGAGCAGAGCCTGCAAGGGGCGAAAAGTCCCGATGAAAAGCCCCAGCGGCAAAGCGAGCACTGCCGACAGCAGCCAGCCGGCAATCACGCGATAGCAGCTGATGCCCACATCGCTCGCGAGATGGTCGGTCGTGAACCATTTAATGCAGCGACTCCAGACCATCACCGGCGAGGGTAAGAACACCTTGCTGAGCCAGGCGAGTTCCACCAGCCCCCACCACAGCAACAAGGGCAGTACGAGGCCGGTGACCGCCAGCGTCCAATAGGTGCGCGAGCCCAGAGGGCCGCGAATCGACCACATGCGGGGCTTCATAGGCGGCACCGTGGTGGCGTGAGCAATAGAGTGGTGAAGGCTTGCATGCGCTTCAGAGAGCAATCGGTATGCCACCGAGCAGTCGGCGCTGCCTGCCAGCGCTGGACCGGACGCAATCCCTGAGACGAGGCCCGCAGCGGCGTCAGAACGCACCAGCCTCGGCACTCGCGGGCGCATCGCGCACTGCGAGAGTGCACCCGGCGTGATGCGGGCCTCACGATGTCAGCGACTTTGCTTGTCGCCGCCGGACAATGATCGGTCTGGCACCCGCCTTGCAGTTCCGAACGCACATTCATCACCGCTTGAGGAATCTGCCATGTCGAAATCTCGTTCGCCTTCGCTCCGTCGCGCCTTCAAGGCGCTGGCGGGCGCCGCTGGTCTGCTGATGAGCGTCGCCGTTACTGCGGCCCCCACCGTCAAGATTGGCACCGTGGTGTGGATTGGTTATGGCCCCTTCTATGTCGCCGACCAGCTCGACCTCTACAAAAAATCCGGCATGAAAGTGGAGTTGCAGGTGTTTAACGACCCGGCACTCATCACCTCATCGATCGTCAGCGGCGCGGTTGATGGCGGCATGATTACCTACGATCAGGCGATTAGCGCCGTGGCCCGCGGTTCAAACATGAAGGTTGTGATGCCCATCGACTACTCGAACGGCGGCGACGCCGTGGTGTCCACCAAGGACATCACCAGCGTGTCGCAGCTGAAAGGCCTGAAGGTCGCCTACAACCCGCTCTCGCCGTCCGACTTCCTCATTTCCTACGCCCTGCAGACTGCCAAGCTCAGCGTGGCGGATATCGAACCCACCAGCATGCCGCCGGAGTCGGTGACGGCCGCGATGGCCTCGGGTGGCGTGAAAGTGGGCGTGACCTACGAACCCAGCGTGTCTGAAATTGTGAAGATGGAAGGCGGCAACAAGTTCCATGTGCTGTATTCCTCCAAAGACGCCCCCGGCCTGATTACCGACGTGGTGTGTTTTAACGCGGACTACATCGCGAAGAATCCGAAGGTCGTGAAGGCCATTATTCAGGGCTATGTGGATGGCCTCGCTTATATGAAGGCGCACCCGGCCGAGTCCGCCAAGATGATCGGCAAGGCGCTGGGGATCCCGCCGGAAGAAGTCGCCGGCCAGATGGGCGGCGTCTATAACCCGACCTTGCAGGAATTTGGCGATGTGTTCGGCAAGAGCGAGAAAACCACTTCGCTGTTCGTGAGCGGCAAGGTGATCTCAGACATCCTGAAGGCCAAGGGCGAAATCGAAACCATCCCGCCCACCGAAGACACCATTGATCCTGCGCTGGCGCAGAGCCTGCTGGCCAAGTAAGGAGAGTCCTGTGGCGGTGTTTCGTGCCCAGGGCAGCGCGCTGCCCAATCTGCTGGCCCTCGGCTACACGCTGCTGGGCTATCCGCTCGGCGTGTGGCTCCTGCTGCAGTCCGCGTGGGCCAGCAACGTCATTGGCGTGTTGCTGACGGCCCACACGCTGGTTTACGCCGCCTACTTCGTGCATGAGTTTGCCCACGGCGCGATCTTTCGCGCCGTGGCGTGGAACCACCGTGGTGGCGTGCTGATGAGCTGGATTACCGGCGCCTGCTACGCCCCTTTCGCCGCGCTCCGCCACAAACACATGCGCCACCACGTCGACCGCGCCGACGTGCTCACGCTCGATTATCAAGCCGTGCTGGAACGCGCGCCGCGCTGGGTCTATCGCACCGTGCTGGCGCTGGAATGGGCGTGGATTCCGGCGGTGGAATTCATCATGCACGGCTATGTCATTCTGCTGCCGTTTCTGCGCCCCGAGCGCCGCGCCGAGCGGCCGCGGCTATTGATGATTCTGGCCGTGCGGGTCGCTTACTTTGGCGCGCTGGCGGCGATCAGTCCGGCCGCCGTGTTGCTCCACGGCCTCGCCTATTTATTGATGCTTCACCTGCTGCGCTTCGGCGACGCCTACCAGCACACCTACGACGGCTTTGCGGTGCTGGAAGGCGGCGATATCCCCAACGACAAAGTGCGTGACCGCGAATACGAGCAAACCAACACCTATTCCAATTTGCTCGCGGTCGATCGCCCGTGGGTGAATCTGCTGCTGCTCAACTTCACCTATCACAACGCGCATCACGAGCGTCCGCTGGTGCCCTGGCATGCGCTGCCGTCTTTGCACGCCCAGTTGTTCCCCGCCGATTACCGTCAGGTGTTGCCGTTCATCGACCTGTTGCGGGGTTATCACCGCGATCGACTCAAGCGCATTACCTCCAGCGACTATGGCGAAGTGGGCGATGGCCCGGGGCGCGCCAACGGCTTTCTGGGCGCGGTGGGCGTCAGTTTTCTAACCGCGGTGTAAGCCATGACTTTCGATGCCTCTACGACTGCCCTGCTCGCCATCGATATGCAGCGGGATTTTCTCGACCCTCGGGGCTATGCGGCGCTGGCGGGTCTCGACATCAGCCTGCTGCAAGCCGCGATTCCGGGTGTTGCGAAGTTGCTGGCGGCCGCGCGGGAAGCCGGCATTTTCATCGTCCACACGCGGGAAGCGAATGCGCCCGATCTGTCCGACGTGCCGCCAGAGTTTCTCGACGCCACCACGCGCAGCGGCGCCCGCGTGGGGAGCGCTGGCCCCTTGGGTCGCCTGCTGATTCGCGGCGAGGCGGGCACCGCCATCATTGACGAACTCGCGCCGCTGCCGCACGAGGTGGCGATCGACAAACCGGGCTTCTCGGCCTTTGAAGGCACCGCGCTGGGGGCCATGCTCCAGATGCGCGGCATTCGCACCCTTATCCTCTGCGGCATCACCACCGAAGTGTGTGTGTCTTCGACCCTGCGCACGGCGGTCGATCGCGGCTTCCGCTGCATCACTGTGCGCGACGCCTGCGCCTCGGCTTTTCCCGAGTTGCACGCGGCGGCGCTGGCGATGATTGGGGTCGAAGGCGGGCTCTTTGGACAGGTTGCCAGCGTGCAAGAGATCTGCGCCCTGTTCGCAGCGCCCTGACATGCCCAATCGCCTGCGCGCCCTGCTCACCGGCCGGCACCGTTACGACAAAACCCTGTCCACGCGCCAACGCGGTGCGGGCGTGATCATCGAAGCGCCCATCCTCGCCTATCTCATCGAAACGCCGAACGGGCGGATCCTCTACGACGTGGGCTGCGACTACGCCAAGCTCAGTACGCCCGCCTTGCAGGCGCGCTACTTCTCGCCGGAAGCCTTCTGCTACGGGGCGCCCACCATGACCGAAGACCAGCGGCTAGGCTCACATTTGCAACGCCTGGGGCTGCAGCCGCAGGACATCGATCTGGTGTTTATCGGACATCTGCACTTCGACCACGCCGGCGGCTTATGCGAAGTGCCGGGCTGCGAGTTGCACGTGCAGGCGGACGAACTCAAGGCCGCGCTCGCCGGCAGCGACGAAGCCTATTTTCTGGACGACTTTGCGCAATTCAAATTCACCGTCCAGCGCGGGGAATACACCCTCGCGCCCGGGATTCGCGCGGTCAGCACGCCGGGCCACACCGCAGGGCATATGTCGCTGCTGGTGGAGTTGGCGTCCGGCCCGCCGATTCTGCTCTGCGGCGACGCGGCCGACCTGCACGAAAATCTGGAGCACGACATCGCGCCCGGCCTGTGCTGGGAAGAACGTGAAGATCTGGCGTTGGCCAGCATTCGTAAACTGAAGGCAGTGGCCCTGGAAACCGGCGCGCAACTCTGGCCCAACCACGATCTGGCGTTCTGGGCGGGGACGATGGCGGCCCGCGACTGGCACTAGCCGTCCGTCGGACCAAACGGCCCGCGCCTGATCCGCCATATTCCGTTCGCCCCGCCGGGCGGGTACATTGCGGTCAGCGGTGGCTCCGAGCCGAGCCCCTCTCCAATAAAACTAACTACCGCCCCGGGTCACAAGCGCTGTGGGTGGCGAGGTCATCACGATGGAAGTCGGTCTCCAGTTTATTTTCCAGAACACCCACGACGGCATGTCGGACGCCGACATGATGCGCAAAGAAACGGAAATCGCGCTGCTGGCGGAAGAAGTCGGCATGGACTTCGTGCTGCTGCCGGAACATCACTTCGATCCCGGCTACTCGATGATGCCGGACAACCTGCAGTGGCTGTCCTATCTCGCCGGCAAGACCAATCGCATCAAGCTCGGCACGGGCGCCATCATCCTGCCCTGGCACGAAAACCCCACCCGCGTGGCCGAAAAAATTTCCATGCTGCAAATTATCCTCGGCGACCGCTTCATGCTGGGCTTTGGCCGCGGCCTCGCCCGCGAGGAATACCGCGCTTTCGGGGTCGACATGGGCACCTCGCGTGAACGCTTCGACCAGTCCGCCGAAATCGTGCTCGATATCCTCGACACCGGCATCGCCGAATACGAAACGCCTTACTTCAAACAGTCCCGCACCACCATCACGCCGAAGCCCGAACACGGCTACCGCGATCGCGGCTTCCTGTCGGTCGCCATGACGCCGGATTCGGCGATGGCGGCGGCCACCATCGGCGGCACGATGATGTCGTTCGTGCAGTTGCCCTGGGAACAGCACCACGCGGCGGTTGAAGCCTGGCGCGCGCGCTTCAAGGAACTGCACCCGGGCAAAGCCACCGGCGCGCCGGTGTTCTCCGACTTTACCTTCTGCCATGAAGATGCCGCCGTGGCCGAAAAGGTCGCCCGCCAGTACCTCACCAAGTACTACGCCAGCGTGATTCGCCACTATGACTTCGACGGCTCCCACTGGGGCGAAACCAAGGGCTATCAGGCCTATCAGGCCGCCGCCAGCGCGATCAATGAAATTGGCATGGACGCGGCCTGCGAAGGCTTCGTGCAGAGCCAGGCCTGGGGCACGCCGGACCAAATCGTTGAAAAATGGACGCGCCGCGCGGAACTCACCGGCGACATCCGCCCGGCGATGGCGGTGTCTTACGCCGGCATGCCGTTTGATCTGGTGCAGAGCAGCCTGCGCCTGATTGGCGAAAAAGTGGTGCCGCGTCTGCACCAGCTGGGCGCCCAGCAAAAAATCGCCGCCTAAGGCGCATCCCACCGGCGCAGGCTCAGTTCACGAGCCTGCCCCGGCGTACAACGGATCTCCTGTAAAGCCTGCAGGAGATCCGCCATGGCCCGTTCCGCTTCGTCCTTGTCGCTACGCTCTGGCCGCGCCCGCGAACTCCCCGACCGCTCCGCACCCACCAAGACACCAGACCCGTCTGCCGCTGAGCCCAGCACCGCAGTTGACCCCGCTATAGAACGCGCCCGCAGCCTCGGGTGTCTGCTCGGCGGCGCCGTGGGCGACGCGCTCGGTGCGGCCGTACTGCACAACTCACTGGCCGAGATCCAGCGACGCTTCGGGCCGACGGGCCTGCGCGATTACGCCCCGGCCTATGGCGGCGTAGGTCGCCTCACCGACCACACCCAAATGACGCTCTTCACCGCCGAAGGCCTGATCCGCACCATGGTGGCCAGCGTGGTGCAGGGCGAGGGCAACGTGCTCGCCGGCGTGGGTCGGGCC
>CANFVX010000057.1 GCA_947450495.1 Gammaproteobacteria bacterium | reverse complement strand
TAATCCGGCGTTACTCAAGATACTGGGCTTAAAGAATTTCGCCGAGTTCTTAGGCTCTCGTAGCCGTGACTGGGTGGCGCCCGAATACCTCGAGGCTCGCCAGCGCATGGAGGGCAGCGTCATGCAAGGCGAAGTAGTGCCGCCTTCCTTCCGCGAGTTGCTTCGCCGGGACGGCTCGCGAGTGCCCGTGGAAACTGCCGGCGCCTTGTTGGACCAAGACTCCTACGTCGGATTTGTCCGCGACGTGAGCGCGCGGGTGGCCGCAGAGGCGCAGGAACGGCAGTTGCGCGATGAACTGGAACGCACCCGCAGAATGGAATCCATCGGTCAGCTCGCGGCCGGATTGGCGCACGACTTCAACAATATTCTGCAGGCCCAGAAGCTGTTCCTCGCCCTGCTCAAACGCAAGCTGAGCACCCACGCTGAAGCGGCTCAGGATGTGGGCAATATCGAATCGTGTACCGACAAGGCCGGCGGCCTTATTTCGAATCTGCTGGCCTTTGGTCGCAGACAGGTTGGCCAGCCGCAGCGGGTCGACCTCAACCTTGTGCTGCTGCGGATGGGGGAGCTGCTCAAGTCTTCCGCTGGCGAGCACATCGACTTCCAGATAACGCCGGCGCCAGCGCCCCTTTGGGTGAGCCTCGACCCCGGCCACCTTGCGCAAATCATGCTTAACCTGGTGCTCACCGCGCGCGATGCCATGCCGGACGGCGGCGAATTGCGGATCCAGATGGCGGACGAAACCGACCCTGCGAGCGCGCGAGCTTGGGCACGATTATCGGTTATCGATACCGGCATAGGCATCGACGCCGAGGCGCTCGAGCGGGTGTTTGAGCCGTTTTTCAGCACCAAGCTGGAGGGGCCGAACTGTGGTTTGGGGCTGGCCTCGGTGCATGGGCTGGTGTATCAAAATCACGGTGAGATTGCGGTGCGCAGCCGGGTGGGCGCGGGCACTCAATTTGATGTCCGTTTTCCGCTTGCAGGTGCCGGACAGCAGCCGCAGCCGCCGGTGGCTGAACGCGAGATGCCTGCTGCCTGTTCGTTCCGCCGAGTGTTGCTGGTTGAAGACGATGAGCGCCTGCGCAAGGTGACCAAGCTCATGCTGGAGGCGGAGGGGCACGAGGTGCGGGAGGCGGCCAGTGGAGCGGCGGCGCTGGCACTGTTGGCGCAGCGCGAGTTTTCCCCCCAGATCCTCATCACGGATCTCGTCATGCCCGGGATGAACGGCTGTACGCTCGCAGACCGCGTGCGTGAGCGCTGCGCTGAGTTGCCGGTCATCGTTGTTTCTGGTCACCCTAAAGGCGTGGTTGGGCGCGACGGCGAACTGCCGGCGGGGATCAATTTTCTGCCCAAGCCCTTTTCTGCTGAACAGCTGCAGCGAATGATCGCCTCGCTTGGGGATCAACGCTGATGGCTGGCGTGTGAGGTTTGGCATGCCGGCTAAGGAGCCTTTGCCTGCAGGCGACCGGCGTGCGGGGCAGGGGTATCGCGGGGTTGCGGTGCTAGTGGTGTTACTGCTGGCGCTGTTGGGTCAAGGTGCTGTCGCGGCGACGTTCGGTCATGTGGCGATAAGCGCGGGCCGCGAATTTGGATCGGCGGCGGCGCAGGCCAGACACGCCGCCGGCGAGTGCCATTGGCAGGCCGTGCGTGCCCGGCGTTCGCGCTGTTACGGCTGTTCGCATCGGAGCGGGCCCGCCAAACGACGTTTCAAGCGCCAGCAGCCCTGCCCATCGACCGGTCGTTCCACCGGGCGGTGCCCCGGCTATGTCATCGACCACATCAAACCGCTGAAGCGCGGCGGTGCGGATGCGCCGGGCAACATGCAGTGGCAGACAAAGGAAGCCGCGAAGGCTAAAGACCGTTGGGAGTGAGCCGCGAGGGTGCTCTCATAAAAGTGAGAACCAGTTCACATAAATTTTTCGATGGGTGCTTGTTCCAGATCAATTTGATCGCTACTTTCAGACCAAGGGACGGAGGCTGCCCCGCAAAAGGATTGCAGGGGTTCTGGAACGCAGAGTCGTGGTTCGCCGGGCTGCTGGTTCGCATGGAAAAGAGAACATGTTTGGGCAGTGACACCCTGTAAGCGCAGCCTTAACGGGCAGCGCTCGGTGGTCTCGCCCAGTGGCCAGCGTAAGTCTGACGCGCCGCCGGGCGGTCGTGCTTGCTGAAGCCACGCCAGGCGCATATCGCCGCCCGGTTACGCTGTCCCCGCGACTCCGTTCTGGAGGCGGGCTCCATGGGATGCCTTTGCGCACGTCACCATTACTTACCGCTCTTGAACAGCCAGTTGACGGCCCTGCGGCCTGTGTCGCTTAGCGCGTGAACGTACCGGCTCTCCGCCAAACATTGGCGTGACAGCGATAGCGTTCACCCGTTGGCAACACCACGCAGGGACCAGGGGTGGTTGTGGCCGTCACACTTCGGCAACAACACCGCTTTAGTAAACAACGTCGGGGCGGCCTTTCAGCCAAGCCCTGCCCGAGGAGAAACTCAGCAATGGATATGTCAGGCAGTTACAAGAAATACAGTTTTATCCACCGTGCGCTCACCGTCGGCACGCTGGCGGTAGGCTTCGCGACCAGCGCCAGTGCGCTGGCCTGGACGGCGACGGAAGACCCTTTATCAACGAGCGTAATGAGTCTCGGTAGCCTCTCCGGCAATGTGCTTTCGTTTGAGGGCGAATCTCTGGTGAGTTCGGACAACGGTGTTGACGACGTCTTCACCGACAGCATGACGATCAACATCGTTGCTGACGCCGGGGAACTGCTGCGGCGTATCACCATCAGCGAAAGTGCGTTCGTCAATTTTGGGAGTGCCGCAAGTTACTCATTCTCCGCTCAGGCCACGGCCCACATCGCCGGCGGTGCGACCATTAACCTCGGTAATTTTGAGTGGGACAGTGAGAGCACCGGAACGCCTGGTTACGCCTTCGCGCTCGGTAGCCTTGAATTACTGCCTGCGGTGAGCGCGGTGACGCTCTACTTGGAGAACACCGTGAGCTATGCCAATTTTGACGACGCTGTGACTGGCGCGTTTGTCCGCCTCGATGAGGTCGCGATGTCGGTCGAAACCGCACCGGTGCCGCTCCCCGCCGCCATGTGGCTATTCGCACCGGCAGTCGTGTTAGTGGCACGTCGGCGTGGCAACACCCTTTGAAATGGAACACTCAAGGTCGTATGGATCACAAGGTTTTTGAAGGAACAAACATGAACAGCCACATCAAATTACTGGCGCTGGCAATTACGCTGGCGCTCGGCGGACTGAGCGCTAACGCACTGGCCGCGACCGTTTCTAACATCAGCTCACTCACCGCCGGTGGCTACACCGGGGTGAGCGTTAACGGATTGGGCGATTTGGACTTTGCGCTCGACGAGACGTTTCAGGACACGGCGGGCACGAGCGGTGGATTCGTTGACTCCATCAGCTTCACTCTCACTGCCGCGCCCGGCGAATACCTTTCTTCCCTCAACCTCTGGCAGGCTGGTTTCGCCACCTCCGGCAGCGCTAACTCAGCCAAAACCGTCGCCACCTCCACCCTGATTGTGAACGGAATTAGCACGCCAGCAGGCGTGATCTCTTTCACCAAATCAAACAGTGGAAGCACCTCAATCGCGAACGAGTTTTCTTTGGTCGGCGCCAGCACCCCGCTGTTTACTTTTGCGCCCAATACCACCAGCGCGAACATCACGGTGCTCACGACCCTGATCGCGACGGCGCTTGGGAATCCGGCGACCAGAGAAAGCGCTTACCTGCGGCTTAACAGTGCGTCGGTAGACGTGGAAACCGTGCCGGTGCCCCTGCCGGCCAGTCTTTTGCTGTTGGCGCCGGGTTTGGTCGCTCTTACGCGGCGGCGGGTGACGAACTAAAGCCCGCGCGGGGCTTGCGAGCGCCGCGCCCGCAGAGTGTTAGATGACGCCGCCTCCGGGCGGCATTTTCTTTGGCGTTGCCGTCCGCCTATGAGTTCGGTTTTCCGCCCGCTGGGCAGGCGGTCATACGTTCTGGCAGGCTTGTCGACCATTCCGGTACCGTCGGATTTTTCATCTCGCCAGCGCTCACCGTAAATTCCGAGAACTGCCATGCCCCACTCCCTTGTTGCCCTGCTCGAAACCCTCCTGCCGCAGGTCCACGCCAGCCTGCGGAACAACCTGCAGGGGGAAGTGGCGCGTTACATCCCGGAGCTCGGCAAAGTGGCGCCCGACCAATTCGGCATGGCCGTGATGTTGGCGAATGGTGAACTCGTAAGCGTTGGAGATTGCGAGAGCGCGTTCACGATTCAGTCGGTGTCCAAAGCTTTTAGTTACGCCATGCTGCTGGATGCGCTGGGGCCAGAGGACGTGGCCAAGGTGGTTGGCGTGCAGCCTAGCGGCGAGCCGTTCAATAACATCACGCTAGACCCTCGCACCCAGCGCCCCTTCAATCCCATGCTCAATGCGGGTGCGATTGCGGTAGCTGGAGGTTTGTACGAGTGCTACGGCGAAGAGTCCTTCGCGCGCATGATGCAGCTCTTCGGCGACGCGGCAGGCCGGCCGCTCGAGGTCGACGAGGCCGTGTTTCAGTCGGAGCAAGCCACCGGCGATCGTAATCGCGCCATCGGCCACCTCTTGCGGGCGGCCGGCGTGTTTCAGGCTCCTGTAGACGCGGTGCTGGAGCTCTATTTTCGACAATGCTCGGTGCTGGTCACCGCTCGCGACCTCGCGGCAATGGCGGCGACCTTGTCTAATCTCGGAACGCATCCGCGGACCGACACTAACGTCTTCAACCCTTTGACCGTGCGCCAGACGCTGTCGGTAATGTTCACCTGCGGGATGTACGACGGCGCCGGCAACTGGGCCTGTAACGTAGGCGTGCCGGCCAAGAGCGGGGTTGGCGGCGGCATCCTCGCGGTGATCAACCGGCAGCTTGGCGTTGGGGTGTTCTCACCCCGCCTTGATGCGGCGGGTAACTCGGTGCGGGGTCAGTTGGCGTGTATTCATCTGGCGGAGGAACTGGGCCTGCATATCTTTGATAGCAGCAATGCGGGGTCGGCCTTGCTGGATGCGCGCTAGGCGCTGTGGGTGTAGGGATCCTTTGCGTTAGGATTCCGACCTCCATGATCCCGTGAGGTCCTCGCCGATGAGCACGATCCCCGTCGAGTTGATTGCGCCGCTGTTCCGTCCCGCCAGTTTTGCCGAAGCGGGCGTGATTGATGAGGTGATGCGCGAGGTGCGGGCGCGCTATCCGCTGGCGCAAGCCGAAGTGCCGGGCTTCGACCCGCACTGGATTGTGAGCCGGCACGCGGATATCCAGGACATCAGTCGCCAGAACGATCTTTTTCACAATGCCGATCGCTCGGCCACGCTGATCCCTCGCGATGGTGAGGCCCTGGTGCAGGAGTTCACCGGCGGCGCCTACAACCTGTTCCGCTCGCTGGTGCAACTCGATCCGCCCGAACACGGGCCTTACCGGCAGGTGACCGTGAAGGCCTTCTCGCCGCAGAACATCGCGCAACTCAAGAGCCACATCGGGGTGGTGGCCGCCGAGCGGGTGGCCGGCTTGCGGGCGTTGGGGCCGACGTTCGACTTTGCGCACGAGCTGGCGATGCCGTATCCGCTCGGCGTGGTGCTGGATCTGGTGGGGGTGCCGCGGGCGGACCACCCGCAGATGTTGCGACTCACGCAATGGCTTTTCAGTTGGGCCGACCCGGATCTTCGCCGACCTGGCACCGACCCCATGAATCCCACCCACCAGACCGTGACCTGGAAAATGGTGTTCGATGAGTTCAACACCTATTACAGCTCGCTGATGGCCGACCGCCGCGCGAATCCCCGCGAGGATTTGGCCACGCTCATCGCGAACGCCGAGATCGACGGCCAGCCGATGGAACACAACGCGGCGATTTCCTACTACGCGATTCTCTCCACCGCCGGCCACGACACCACCTCCCACACCACCGCGACCGCCATGGCGGTGCTCGCCCAGCGCCCGGACTTGCTCGCGCAGTTGCAGGCCGAACCGAACCTCATTGCGGCGTTTGTGGAGGAAGCCATTCGGTGGGCGACGCCGGTCAAGCAATTCATCCGGCACGCGACTGCGGATTGCCAGGTGGCGGGCGCTTCTATCGCCAAGGGCGACCGGCTGTATCTGTCGTATCCGTCGGGCAACCGGGATGAGTCCGTTTTTAACGCGCCGTTCGAGTTCCGTCTCGACCGCCAGCCCAATCGTCATGTGGGCTTTGGCCACGGTGGGCATGTGTGTCTTGGCCAGCATCTGGCACGACTGGAAATGAAGTTGCTGTGGGAAGCCCTGATTCCGGAGATCAAGGCTGTAGAACTCAACGGCCCTGTGCAGCTGATTCACTCCGAGTTTGTCTCGGGTCCGAAATCGGTGCCGGTGCGAGTGCGGTTTCGGTAGCGGCGCGCGACAGTTCGCGACAACGCGAGATGGCTGAGCGTTTTGAGGCTGCCCCGGAACTCGAACGACCCCGAAGGACACGACAATTCATCGAATTTAAATAACACTGCCCGCGCTACGGCACGCACGGTTGTTAGCGACGCCCGGCCGACAACAGCGGCCAGCGTGGAGCACCGGCCGTGCACGGTTCCGGATTTGAAGCACTCTGTTTTGGAAATGAAAGAGACCACCCATGAAATGGCTCCCCAAATTTGCGTCCGCCTTGATCTGCTGCGGGGTTCTCGCCAGCGCTGCCGTTAGCGCAGCACAGTTCAGCTCGCCTGCCGACTTACACGGCAAGAGCATTGCGGTGGCGACCGGCTCGGCGCAGGAGGCGTTTGTCAGGAAGGCCTATCCGGATTCGACACTCCTGCAGTACCAGAACATCCCCGACACAGTCATGGCGGTCACCTCGGGCAAAGCGGACGCATCGATCAAGGACGATGTGTCGCTGGCTGAACTGCTGCGTCAAAACAATTCGCTCGGTGTGCTCGGGGAATCGATGTTTTCCTCGCCGTTGGCCAGCGGATTTCGCAAGGGAAACGTGGAGCTGAAGGCGCAGTTCAATCGTTTTCTGGCGCAGATCCGCCAGAGCGGCGTTTACGAGGAGATGGTGAATCGGTGGATGCGGCATCCCGCAGGTGCGATGCCCGAAATCCCTAACAAGGGCGACAACGGGGAACTTACGATCGCCGCGGCGGTTATCGGCCTGCCGTTCTTCGCCGTGAAGGACAATGTGCTGAGCGGGTTCGAAGTCGAACTGATTGACCGGTTCGCGGCTTCGCTCGGCAAAAAGCCGCAATACCTGATCATGGATATCGGCGGCATGATCGCCGCCGTGGCGTCGGGCAAGGCAGATATTCTTGCGGGTTTGTACGATACGGAGGAGCGGCGCAAACGAATCGATTTCTCTGATCCGTACTACAGCATGGGCAATCAGTTCTACACCCTGAAAGCAAACATTGCCGGCGGCAGCGGGCCTGCGCCCCAGACCACCAACGGCCCACCGAAAATAGCCTCTGCCGCCGATCTGCACGGCCGCCGCATTGCGGTGATGATGGGCACCGCCTACGCGGATTACGCCACCAAGACCTTTCCCGACGCGACGATTTTGCAGTACCAGTCGCAGAGCGATGTGTTGCTGGCTGTTGCGGAAGGCAAAGCCGATGCCTCCATCAACGATGTCGACACGCTGCGCGAAATCCTGCGCGAGAACGATGCGTTTGGCACCGTCGGGGAGTCCCTGTTCTCGTTCGACGCGGGGGTCGGTTTCCGCAAGGACAGCGCCGAGCTGCGGGGCCGCTTCAACGAGTTCCTGAAGCAGAGCCGCGAGAACGGTGTGTATGACGCCCTGTTGGATCGCTGGTTGAAGCGGGCCGACCACAAGATGCCCGAGATTCCAGAATCTGCCGACGGCGGCGAGCTGGTGATCGGCACCGCCATCGTCGGCTTGCCGATAGTCAGCATGGAAAACAACGAGCTGGTTGGGTTTGATATCGAGATGATGAAACGCTTTGCCGCCTCGCTCGGCATGCGCGCGAAATTCTCGACGATGGACTTTGGTGCCCTGATTCCGGCACTCGCCAGCGGCAAAGTCGATCTGATCGCGTGCGAGATTTTCATCACCGCGGAGCGGCAAAAGCGCATCGACTTCTCGGACCCTTACTACAATGTGGGCAACAAGATCTTTGCGCTCAAAAAGAATATCGCCGGCAGCGAGGTCACGGCCGCAACAGCCGCACCGGCTAAAGCCTCTTTCTTGCAGGCGGTGGTCGAGAGCTTCAAGAGCAATATCATTGAGGAGAAGCGCTATCTGCTGATTCTGGATGGCCTGCAAACGTCCATCGTGATCTCGGTTTTCGCCACGCTGTTCGGCACCGCGTTGGGGGGTGTCGTGTGCTTCATGCGCATGTCGCGTAACCAGCTGCTGAGCGTGCCGGCGAAGGTCTACATTTCGATCCTGCGCGGCATGCCGGTGCTGGTGCTGCTGATGCTCATCTTCTACGTCGTGTTTGCTTCCGTCGCCATCAATCCAACGCTCGTTGCCATCATCGCCTTCGGCATGAATTTCGCGGCTTACTTTGCCGAGATCTTCCGCGCCGGCATGAGCGGGCTCAACAAGGGGCAGCAGGAAGCGGGCATTGCGATGGGATTCACGCCGACACAGACGTTCATGCACATCATGCTGCCGCAGACGATCGTGCGCATCCTGCCGGTCTATAAGGGCGAGCTCATCTCACTGGTGAAGATGACGTCGGTCGTGGGTTACATCGCGGTGCAGGATCTGACCAAGGCGGGAGATATCATTCGCAGCCGCACCTTCGATGCGTTCTTTCCGCTGGTGATGGTGGCCGTTTTGTATTTTCTGATTGCCTGGATACTGATGCAGGCCCTCGAATATCTCGAGCGGCGCATCGATCCGATGACCAAGCGTGGCAAGGCAGGTGCGAAATGATCAAGGTTGAGCATCTTTCGAAGAAATTTGGTGATGTCACCGTGCTGAAGGACATCACCACCGAAATCCGCAAAGGCGAGGTGGTTGCGATCATCGGACCGTCCGGCACCGGTAAGAGCACCTTCCTGCGCTGCCTTAACCTGCTGGAAACCCCGAGCGGCGGCGCGATTCATATCAATGGCGAAGACGTGCTTGGCGCGCGCACCGATGTGCCCAAGCTTCGCCAGAAAATGAACATGGTGTTCCAGTCATTCAACCTGTTTTCGCATCTGAGCGTGCTTGAGAACCTCACGCTGGCGCCGATCAAATTGCGCGGCGTTGAGAAACCTGCGGCCGAGAAGCGCGCGCGCGAACTGCTGCAGATGGTGGGGCTGGGAGAGAAGGCAGACCATTTTCCTTCCGAACTGTCGGGTGGTCAGCAGCAGCGCGTTGCGATCGCGCGCTGTCTGGCGATGGAGCCCGAGGCGGTTCTGTTCGATGAGCCCACGTCGGCGCTCGACCCAACGATGGTCAGCGAGGTGCTCGCGGTCATCCGCCGCCTCGCCAAGGACGGCATGACCATGGTTATCGTCACGCATGAAATGGATTTTGCCCGGGACGTCGCGAACCGGATTTTCTATATGGACGAAGGACTGATCTACGAGGAAGGCAGCCCGGCGCAGATCTTCGAGAATCCACAGAAGGAAAAAACCCGGATATTTATCAACCGGGTGCGCAGCTGCCGGCACGAGGTGCTGTCTCGCGACTACGACCTGTACGCGATGAACGGACAAATTGAGACCTTCTGCGAGAAGCAGATGCTGGGGAAAACAGCGCGCCACAACCTCTTGTTGCTGCTCGAGGAAATCCTGCAGCTATACAAGCCGGCGCTGGGCCAAATCAGGCTGTCCGTGAGCGTGGAATACTCCGAGAAGACCGAGCAGCTGGAATTGTCCTTCACCAGCAACTCCGCCACCGGCAACGTGCTGGAGTCTGACAATCCGGACGATGAATTACCGATCCTGATCATCCGAAACTATGCTGAGCAGATACATTTTGAATCGGTCGATGGTGCGGACCGGCTGCAGCTGGTGGTTAAGAAGGCTTGAGAGCCCGCCAGTGTTGCGCGGGCGGCGCTGAAGGACAGCGGCGGTTGGTGACGCTGGCGCTGCAACCCGGCATTCCGAAAAGTGTCGCTACGCCGGAGGCGCCAAGCGAATCATGATGAATGCTCCCGGAAGCTATCGCTCAACCAAGGCACGTGCTGTTTTAAACTGTCAACGCAGCGTCCGGCCGGACAAACCTTAGCCCACTGATGGAGATGGGGTTTCATAGGTTACAAGGAGTAACGGCATAACTTATGCCGCCAATACTCTATTCGCCACGAGGATTCTAAAAAAGTAGGCGAAGTAGAGCGAGGGAGTATTCAATCCTCGGGAAGCGGGTTTCGCCCGTATCCATATTTCTCGAAATAGCGGCAAGTCATCCCGGCGGGTGGGTCTTGAGCCAGTCCGCAAGTGCATCGTTCATGCGCGTCTGCCAGCCGTCGCCGGAGTCACGAAATGCGCGCACGACATCCGCTGACAGGCGGATGGTGATCCGCTCCTTGGTCACCGCCGCCAACGGCCTGCCGCGCCTTACGGTGAGCTTGGTGGCTTCTCATTCCCCGTCGGTATAGGGCAGCGCGGCCAGATCTGCGAGTGCAGAGGCCGTGATCGTCGCGTCCTCATCATCGATGGGGATGAGGGGCCTCGGTTTTAGTTTCGGCATAGCGTTTCACCTCTCGCCGGTTGCCCTTACGCAGTCATTCGCCTTATGTCTCCTTCACGTGCGGCTAGTACCGACAGCGCGTTAATCTTCTAACGAGGATCGATCGACGCGCGAGGAGCAACGATTAATGTTAGAGAAACTGCAGGACTACTATGCTGAGAAGGGAATTTTGGCAACCAGATTTACTTGTTCCCATGCTTCGACTTGCGCGGCGAGATCACCGAAATTCACAGGACCCAAGTCGGCTTATGTCGGCAGCGGGTACGAGCGAGCAGAACTGCCCAGGCTCTTGTTTCTATCCTTAGATTCCGGGAGCGGGGAAGTCGATCCAAATGAAAGACTGCCAGAGGCTGTAAGAAAGCAAGAAGAATTGGATCGCATAATCTGGGAATTACCAAAGAATCGGCATTGGTATCGAACGCACGAACTGGCTTGGTACATTCTGAGAAGATTCACGCCAAACCTTGTTCTGGACGAGGCGAAGCACTACTTCGCACATGCAAATTCCGCCAAGTGCTGCATGAATAATGAGCACAATTCAAAGGCCGCGTCGGTTCTGTTCAAGAACTGCCGAGGCTACCTGCAAAGCGAACTCGCGATTTTGAGTCCCGCAATCGTAGTGACCCAAGGAAACGAAGCTAGAGATGCGATGTCCCGCCTAGTACGAAAAGTATCACCGGGAATCGATGATTTCACATGGACCGGCGAACTAGGGGGCGGTCCAGTATTTTGGCTGCATACCTATCACCCGAATAACTACGGCGCGTTCAATAAGCAACGAGCATTCAACAAGGGGACACAGGTCGCTGAAGGGTTTGAGCGATACGCATCAGCGATTCAGCAATTCGTAAATGCTTCAAAATTCACCTAAATGGCCACAATGGAGCGGGCGCCTCCGCGCTGCGCGCTCCGGTCACGCTCAAAGCCTAGTTAGCATGTCCATGCGACAATATAGTCGGTGTTCCCGCCACCCCACGTCACACCTCCAAGCTAATTTTCAACCTTTTTGATGTGTTCGGGAAATCAGGGCAGAACCCCTCTGGGACAGGCATCTTCTTGCGGTGGAGAATGTCGCAATGAATGACTCATGGACGCTGGTCCTAGAAACCGATGATGATTCCGTCCATGGCGACGCGGGCAGGCATCGGAGACGACGATGACTTCGAGTCGGATATAGACGTAGTTGATAAAGTTCTCGGTTTTTGTGACCACGCCATGGTGGAGAAAGAAACTTGGGACGCGGACGCGCTTGGGCGAAGCGGTATCAACTACGCCATATATTCGGACGACCCTGAACTTCTACGGGCGGAGATAAGGGACCGATTTGCGCCACTAACTCGATATCCGTCACGCCGGCGCCGAGACGCTGGCCGGAACTACTATCAGCAATCCCTACGCCCGCACTAGAAACGGCACCACGTCCGCCCCTAGCTTCAGCGCATCCCCGAGCCTGCATCATCTGACGCCGCTAGCTCAGGTATTCGGCGTGGTTGTAGGCGGCGCGCACTTTTGAGTCTTCTACGTGGGCTAGCTGGCGCTCACTGGCATCCCGGTTCCAGCCCATTTCGTTAAGCCCCCTCGAGGCCAGGCTGCGGTAGCCCATGACGGTAACTCCTTACTGGCAGTTGCCAATATTTCCTTGTTACCGTCAAAACTACCGTCGAGCTGTTTGCGATTTCAACGGTAGCTCTGGCACCTTTGGTGGAAGCTTAATTGCTGAAATTACGAGGGTTTTGGGATCTCCCGGGACATGAGGAGACGGCGTTGGAAGGAAGAATGGTGGGCCCGCTCGGACTCGAACCGAGGACCAAGGGATTATGAGTCCCCTGCTCTAACCGACTGAGCTACAGGCCCGTATGGCGATAGGGCTCGGCACGCGGGGGGCGCATGCCGAGCTTTCGATTGCTTAATCGAGGAAGGTGCGAAGCCGTTCTGAGCGCGAAGGATGACGCAGCTTGCGCAGGGCCTTGGCTTCAATTTGCCGAATGCGCTCGCGCGTAACGTCAAACTGTTTGCCCACTTCTTCCAGTGTGTGGTCGGTGTTCATGTCGATGCCAAAGCGCATGCGAAGCACTTTGGCTTCGCGCGGCGTCAGGCCTTCCAGCACTTCGCGGGTGGCGCGACACAAGCCTTCAAAGGTCGCCGAGTCGATGGGCGCCTGAATGTTGGTGTCTTCGATGAAGTCGCCCAGATGGGAGTCTTCATCGTCGCCAATAGGCGTTTCCATGGAGATCGGCTCTTTGGCGATCTTCAGCACCTTACGGATTTTGTCTTCCGGCATCTCCATCTTCTGGGAGAGTTCTTCCGGTGTGGGTTCGCGACCCTTTTCCTGCAGGATTTGGCGCGAGATGCGGTTCAGCTTGTTGATCGTTTCGATCATGTGCACCGGGATACGAATGGTGCGGGCCTGATCGGCAATCGAACGCGTAATGGCCTGACGAATCCACCAGGTGGCGTAGGTCGAAAACTTGTAGCCACGGCGGTATTCGAACTTATCCACCGCCTTCATCAGCCCGATGTTGCCTTCCTGGATGAGGTCGAGGAAGAGCAGGCCACGGTTGGTGTACTTCTTGGCGATCGAAATGACCAAGCGAAGGTTGGCTTCCACCATCTCCTTCTTGGCGCGCCGGGCCTTGGCTTCGCCGGTGGACATCCGGCGATTGATTTCCTTGATTTCGGTGATGGTCACGCCAGCCCTCTGACTGATGCCGAGCAATCCGTCGACCGACTCACCAATTTCGGTCGCGCGTTCTTTCAGCGCGCTCACGTAAGGCTTCTTTTTACGGCTGAGGTTTTTCAGCCAGTTGCCGTCGAGTTCAGCCTCGCCAAACGCTTCCAGAAAATCCTTGCGCGGCATTTGGCAATGACGCACGCAGATTTCGGAAATCGTTTTTTCATGCAGCCGAATGTCCTTGACCACGTTGCGCACGATGTCGCCAAGGGCCTCGGAAACGCGGGGCAGGAGCTTGAATTCGAGAAACTTCAGCTGCAGCTCTTTGCGGGCTTCTTCGGTTTTGGCGTGCGCGCGGCCGTGTTTCGTGGTCGCGGCTTGCACTTTCTTACAGAGCGCCCGGAAGTCTTCGAAGCGGAGCTTCACTTCCTCCGGATCAAGCTGGTTGGCGATCGGGTCGGCGTCTTCGGCGTCTTCGGCGCCTTCTTCTTCGGCGCCGGGCGCCACTTCGGGTTCGGCTAGCGCGGCTTCGATGTCTTCCCGCACTTCGCCGGGTTCTTCGTCAGGGTTGATGAAACCGCTGATGAGTTCGGTAATTTTGATCTCGCCCTCAACCGACCGGTCGTAGTTCTTCAGGAACTGTTCGGAGACCGCCGGGAAATCCGCGAGCGCCGACAGCACCTGATTGAGGCCTTCCTCAATGCGCTTGGCAATTTTGATTTCGCCTTCGCGGGTGAGCAGGTCCACCGTGCCCATTTCGCGCATGTACATGCGGACGGGGTCGGTGGTGCGGCCAAATTCAGTATCAACGGCGGCGATGGCGGCGGCGGCTTCTTCAGCGGCTTCTTCGTCGACATCGGTCTCGTTCAGCAGCAGGGTGTCGGTGTCCGGCGCAGTTTCATGCACCGGGATCCCCATTTCGCTAATCATGTTGATGATGTCTTCGATCTGCTCGGGATCGACGATGTCATCAGGCAGGTGGTCATTGACCTCGTGATACGTCAGGAAGCCTTGTTCCTTGCCTTTGGCGATGAGCCGTTTGAGCTGCGACTGCTCGTCGGTGGATTCCAATTCTTCAGGGGTATCCATGTTCTGAGATCTGCCTTTGGTCTGATTTGAAACGAAAAACGCCGAAACCGGCGGGGCTGCGGGCCCCCGGGCGAGGCTTTGAGTCTAGTTCAAGGTCGGCTTTTTGCCAGAACGGGCAAAAGGACTTCGGATTGTAGTCGATCAACCTCACGATGACAGCCCTTTTTTCCGCTCATTCGCCCTCGAGATCAGGCTTGCGTGTCTGCTGGCTGACCAGTCGGCTGAACCGCTGGCGCTCGCGCCGCTTCAGGAGTTGCTCGATTGCGCCACTGAACTCGCTTGCCCAGTGATCTTCGGCCAGCAGCACGGGTTGCTGGAGGATTTCTTCCAGTAACCCGGATTGCGGGGTATCGCGCAGGCTCTCCATCAAGGAGCCTGCGTTCAGACTCGGGCTCCTCTCTATTAGTTCTAGCAGCGTGACCAGCAGCGCCGATTCGGGATCAGAGGAGACGTCGATTGCCGGCAGGTCGCGGGCCAGCGGCGCCAGGGCCGGACGTCGTACCAGCAGACCAATCGCCTGACGCAGCAGCGATGGCACGGCTCGTCGGTTGTTCGGGCGTCCCGCTTGTGGACTCGGGGCCGACGCCCCCGGGGGCGCGGGGCCGAGTCGCACGCTGGTTTGGGCCAGACGTT
>CANFVX010000056.1 GCA_947450495.1 Gammaproteobacteria bacterium | reverse complement strand
GGGCACACCGCGTGCGCCGCCTGCAGATGGGGATCGGAGCGATAGCGGGCATAGCGGGCGCGGTAGTCGGTCAGCGACACCGGCTCCGGTCCTTCGTGAAAGCGCACGCGCTTATCGCCCCATGAGCTTTCGTAGATGTAGTCGCCGAGATGCAGGATGAGATCCGGCGCTTCGGCCGCCATATGGCGATACGCGCCGAAATAGCCCTGTTCATACTGTTGGCAGGAGGCAAACGCAAAGCGCAGGCGGTCAACGCTGGCGCCCGGCGCCGGCGCGGTGAGCGTGCGCCCCACCGTGCTGGTGGCCTTACCGCTGTGAAAGCGATACCAGTACTCGCGCCCCGGCTCCAGGCCGGTCACCTCCACATGCACGGCGTGGCCGTACGCGGGCTCTGCGTAAGCCGTGCCCTTGGCCGCCACGCGCTTGAAAGCCTCATCGCTCGCCACTTCCCAGGCCACGGGCACGTACTGCGGTGGCATGCCGCCATCGGGGGCGAAGAGCTCTGGCGCGAGACGCGTCCACAGCGCCACGCCGTCGGGCAGCGGATAGCCCGAGGCGACGCCCAGCGTGAAGGGTGTGGTGTTAAACCGAGGTTGGGCCCATACGCCCGGGCTTACGGCAAGCACGCCGAGCGCGCCCAACTGGGAAAGAAAACGACGACGGGAAAGCAGGGAGCTCATAGAGATTCCTCAGGCGCTGATTACTGCGAGAAGCTTGCCGGCGCTGCATGACCAGCGCATTGCCCTAATTCTCGCCGCCATCATCTTCCGGCCAATGAAAACGATGGAGCAAACGATGCAGCACCGGGGTGAGCATAATGGCGGCGGTCACAATGAACACGAGTCCCGCATACAGCGCATAACAGCCGGCGAAGAGCTTGCCGGCATCGGTCGCGGGCGGATTCACCGGCCCCATTCCGCCGAGCAGCATGGCGGCGTTGAGGAAAGCGTCCATCGCGGACAAGTGCTCGTACTGCATATAGCCGACGATGCCAACGCCCAAGGACACTGCCAGCAGCACGACGGCGGCGGCGCCGTGGCTCAGCATGCGTTGCAGAAAGCTGCGAGTGGAGAGCGGGGTGCGGTGGCGGGGTTCGTACATGGGCAACGCTCCTTTCGTTCAGGCGGCCAGCGCCAGCGCGCCCCGCAAGCCGATGTCATCCACCGTGACCGCCCACACCGGCATCCCGGCAATCAGCGCGGCATGCTCGGCTTTGGCGTTGAAAGTCTCGATAAACGGCGCATCAAACAAATCGGCCGGCAAACGGGGCGTGATCCCCCCTGCCAGATAAACCCCGCCACGCGCCAGAAAAACCAGCGCCAGATCGCCCGCCAACGCGCCAAAGCAACGCGCAAAAAGTTGTACCGCGCGCGCCGCCAGCGCCTCGCCGGCGTCGGCGCGTGTTACCACCTCGGCCGGCGTCAGGCCGGATGTAGCGTCGGCGGCCACATAGCGATAGCAGTCCGCGAGGCCTTGCCCGCACAGCACGCGCTCGGCGGTCACCCGCTCACCGGGCGCGCCCAGAAACTGCCACAGGGCTTGGGATTCCGCATCAAAGGGACTAAACCCGATATGCCCGCCTTCGCTGGCCAGCACGCGACCGCCCTCCACCGCCGCGACGCCCAGCCCGGTACCCGGGCCCAGCGCCAGCACGGGCGCTCGCAACTGCCGGTTACCAGTCTGCAGCGCGCGCAGGTCTTCTGCTTCGAGCTGCGCGAGGCCGGCGGCGACCGCTACAAAATCGTTGACCAGCTGGAGCTCCCCAAGCCCGTGTCGCTCGGTCAGCGCCTGCGCATCAAACTGCCAGTCGGGTCGGTTGGTGAGCCGTGCCAGTTCGCCCGTGATGGGGCCGGCCAGCGCCAGACAGGTGGCCGTCACCGGCGCGCGATGATGAGCGCGCAGTTCGCTGAGGAAATGCTCCAGCAAGGTGTCGAAATTCGGAAAGGCATCGTTTTCATAGCGACACCGCAGCAGCGTGAAGGCGCCGGCGCGCGCCTCCAGCAGCGTCTTGGTACCCCCGATGTCTGCGCCGATTTTCATCCTCTCCTCCCACCGCCAAGAGCCTGCATTGTGCTGGGCGTGCGGGCGGCCGTCATCCGGCATGGATCAGCTATCACTCGGCCCTGTCGCAATGGTTACCATAGGGCATCGCTTCAATCGGCAACTGCGCATGCGTGTAATCATTATTGGTGGCGGCCTGCTGGGTCTGACGACGGCCTGGTTTGCTCGCGCTCATGGTATGGAAGTCACTGTTCTCGAGCGCGAAAGCGGGGTCGGCCGCGCCACCAGCTTTGCCAACGGCGGCATGTTGCACGCCAGTCAGGCTAATCCGTGGAACGAGCCGGGCGTGTTCTGGCACGCGCTCAAAATGCTGGGCAAGGAAGACGCGGCGTTGCTGGTACGGCTCAAAGCGCTGCCCTACCTGCTCGGTTGGGGCTGGCAGTTCGTGCGGCATTCGGCCCCGCAGCGTTACCTCAAAAACTTCGAGAAAAACGCGCGCCTCGCCCATCATTCACTGGCCAGCATGGCCACCTTGCGCGCCGCCATTGGCACGGGCTACCACTACGCCGCCCGCGGCACGCTGAAGCTCTTCCGCACCGAGGCCGCCGTGCGGGCTGCCGAGCAGATGACGCATCAACTGGCCGAATGGGGCATCGCCTATGAGGCGGTCAACGCCGGCCGGGCGGTTGAGCTTGAACCCGCGCTTGGCGGCATCGAATCCGCCATTGCCGGTGGGCTGTATTTCCCGGATGACGAATCCGGCGACGCCCATCGCTTCTGCGAACTGCTGGCCGCCGACTGCCGCGCGCGCGGGGTCAAAATCGAATGCAACGTGAAGATCAAGCAGCTGCTCCGCGCCGGCGATCGCATAGAAGGGATGCTGAGTTCGGTCGGCGTGCTGAGCGCCGACGCCTATGTGCTCGCCGCCGGGCCCTGGTCACCGCTGCTGGCGGCGCCCGTCGGGGTGAACCTGCCGGTGCGTCCCGCCAAGGGCTATTCGCTCACCCTGACAACCCAAGGCTGGAAAGACCGCCCGAGCTTGCCCGTGATCGATGATTCCCTGCATGCCGCCGTCTGTCCGCTGGGCGATCGTCTGCGGGTCGCCGGCACCGCCGAGTTCGCCGGCTATGACCTCAAGCTCACGCCTTCGCGCATCGACAATCTCTTTCACCTGGTAACCCAGCTGTATCCCGCTTTCGCGCCCCATTTGAACCGCGAGACGGCCGTGCGCTGGTGTGGGTTGCGCCCGATGAGCGCCGACGGTGTGGGGTTGATGGGACGCAGCTCGCTCGCCAATCTGTACCTCAACACCGGCCACGGGCCGCTCGGCTGGACCATGGCCGCCGGCGCCGGCCAACTGGTAGCCGACGAACTGGCGGGCCAAACGCCGGGCCTCGATCTGGCGCCCTATCGCCTGGCGCGCTTCGGCTGAAGGACCTGAAACACCGTGCATAAAATCGACGATTTGCAGTGCTGGCGCTGTGGGCATGCGCTGGACGATGAACCGCTGCCACTCGCGCGCGAGGCGAGTTGCAAAAACTGTGGCGCAGACCTGCACGTGTGCCGCCTCTGCACATTTTTTGATACCAGCAAAGCCAACGAATGCCGGGAACCCGTGGCCGAGCGGGTGGTCAACAAGACGCGCGCGAACTTCTGTGGCTACCTCACGCCGCGGCCCAAGGCCTACGCCGCCAATGCTGCGGCGACGAGCTCTGCCCGCAGCGGGCTGGAGTCTCTGTTCGGTCTGGTCGACGGCACTACGAGTGGTTCACCCGATCGCGCCGACGCCGCGCGCTCGGCGCTGGACGCACTGTTCCGCAAGGACTGATCGGCTAGACTAGCGCCGGCCCCAAGCGCGGGGCTTCCCCATTGGGCCACTGCTCGCAACGGCCCGGATCGCTGCCCGCTCATGCCGCAAGGAGACAATGATGAAGACGCATACGCCTACTCTGCTCGCCGACGGTTTCGTGTTTCTGGAAGGCCCGCGCTGGCACCAGAATCGCCTGTGGATTTCCGACATGTGGGGCTTCAAGGCCTATGCGGTCAGCATGGACGGCACGCGTGAAGTGCTGTTTGAACTGACGGAGCGGCCGTCCGGCATGGGCTTCCTGCCCGATGGCACGCCGCTGGTGGTCTCGATGGCCAATCGCAAACTCATGAAGCTGGTGGGCGGCCAACTGGTGCAGCACGCCGACCTCTCCGCCTTCGCCACCGGCGACTGCAATGACATGGTGGTCGACGCCCAAGGTCGCGCCTATGTGGGCAACTTCGGCTACGACCTCTTCAGCGGCGAACCGGCGAAACTGGCCGACCTCGTCCGCGTTGACGCCGATGGCAGCGCGCGCGTGGTCGCTCAAGGCCTCAACTTCCCGAACGGCGCGGTCATCACCGACGGCGGCAAAACCCTGGTCGTCGCCGAAACCTTCGGCAATCTGCTCACCGCGTTTGATTTGGCCGCCGACGGCACGCTCTCCAACCGCCGCGTGTGGGCCGCGATGGGCGAACGCACCCCGGACGGGATCTGCCTCGATCAGGCCGGTGGCATCTGGGTGGCCTCGTTCATGACCAGCGAGTTTGTGCGCGTCACCGAGGGCGGCGCGGTGACTGACCTCATCACGGTGCCGGGCAAGGCGGCGGTGGCCTGTCAGTTGGGCGGCCCCGACGGGCGCACGCTCTTCCTTTCCACCTACGCCGGCACCATCGACGACCTGCATCAACAGAAAGTCGCGGGCGCGATCGAGACCGTGTACGTGGATTCTCCGGCCGCGGGTTCCCCGTAAGGCCTTCGCCGGGGCTTTTGCTCGATGATTAACGCCTACTACCTCGAAGCCGGGCGGCTGCGGCAACTCCACGTTAGTGCGCTGGAAGAACTGCACTCGGCTTCTACGGTATGGATGGACTTCTTCGAGGCGACCGATGCCGAGCGGGCCTGGGCCCGCGAGACCTACGGCTTCAAACTGCCGGACGATGACGAACAAGACGAAGAAGCGGCGGACATCGAGGCCAGCGCGCGGTTCTATGTAGAAGACACCGGTGAGCTGCACATTCACTCCGACTTCTTCCTGCTGGGCGATGAAGGCGGCGAAAACGTGCGGGTTTCGTTCGTGCTCAAGGGCGACGTGCTGTTCAGCGTGCACTCCGAAGACTTCGCCTCGTTCCGCCTGCTCCGGCTCCGCGCCCGCAGCCAGCCGGGCTTCGTGGAAGACGGGAAAGACGTTTTGCTGGAGCTTTATGCGGCCAACGTCGAATACTCGGCGGACGCGCTTGAAGGGGTGTATCAGCGCCTGAACGCCTACAGCGAACAGGTGCTGGGCTCGAATCTGGACGACGAACTGGCGGCCAAGGTGCTGGCCGATATCGCCCGCGAAGAAGATCTGAACGGGCAGGTGCGCCGCAACCTGATGGACACCCGGCGGGCCATCTCCGCGCTGCTCCGGAGCAAGCTGCTGGCGAGCGAGCAGTTTGAAACGGCGCGCCAGATTCTGCGCGATATCGACTCCCTCGACGGCCACACCGGCTTTCTGTTCGACAAGCTGAACTTCCTGATGGACGCCACCGTCGGCTTCATCAACATCAACCAGAACAAAATCATCAAGCTCTTTTCCGTGGCCTCGGTGGCGCTGCTACCGCCCACGTTAATTGCCAGCCTCTACGGCATGAATTTCAAATTCATGCCGGAATTGGACTGGCAGCTGGGCTACCCCTTCGCCCTCGGTTTGATGTTGCTGTCGGTCGCGGCGCCGTTCTGGTACTTCCGGCGCAAGGGCTGGCTCTAAACGGCGCCGGCGCCCAGCACCCGGCGACACTTCTCCACATCCAAAGAGGCCCGTGCGGCACAGGCCTGCGCCACTGCCTCCAATTGCACCGCGCTCAAGCCTGCTTCGGCCGGCGTAGTCGGCATGCCCAGCGCACGGGCGTAGTCGTCCACCGCATCCGGGAGCGACTGCGTCAGGCCCAAACGGGCGGCCAGCTGCTGTTGCCGGGAAGCGCCGAGCCGGGTCTCGGCCAACAGCCGCAGCGAATTCCCCAGCGTGAGCGAGGCGGTGACGGTATACGAAATCCCCGCCAGCGCCGCCAACTCATAGGCCAGCACGTGGCTCCAGGGCGTCGCGCCGCCGCCCGTCGACCGGGTGCGCAGCGGTGAGTGGTCGGCCATCCAGCCCGCCAGAAAACAATCGAGCCGGGCCGTCTCGGCCTCGGCGTGACGAGATTCGGCGAGCTTGGCCAACAGCGTGGCGGCTGACTCGGCCTTCAGCGCGTCGGCCACCGGGTGCGGCGCACTTGATACATACACCTCAAGGGCATGGTCGAGCGCCACGAAGCCGGTGCCCACCCACAGGGCCTCAGGCGTCGCCACCGTCACCATTGGGTCGTAGACAATCGCGGTCGCCGAGACGCCGCTGCCGATATGCGAGCGCTTCTGGCCCGCCGCGCGATCGTTGACGCTGAAGCTCCGGGTGTATTCCGCCCCGGAGAGCGTGGTCGGCACCGCGACCAGCGGCAGCCAGCCTTTGGCGGGGCTCGGCCGATTCATCGCCGGTAGCAGTTGTTGGGCCTCATCCAGACCGCTGGCGAGCGCGAAGCGGAGACCTTTGGCGGTGTCGATCGCGCTGCCACCGCCCACCGCAATGACCGAGTCCACCCCGGCGTCGCGGGCCACGCGCGCCGCCTCCAGCACCACCGCGGGCGGCACTTCCTCAAACGAGACGGCGTGAATCAGGCCGTCTTCGATGACGTCTCGCAGACGCGTCTCGACGGCCGTCCCCACCAGCGCGCGGGCCAGCAGCACCAAGGGCTTGCGGGCGCCATGCGCAGCAAGTTCGTCGCGCAGGGCCTGCGGCATGATGCCGTGACCGTGATGGATCCGACGGACCGTCGGCAGGAATTCGATCAGGCCTTGCATCATGAAAAACTGTCCGCCTTGGTGAGGGGCGGCAATTTTGCCCGCGACGCGGCGGCAATTCATCTACCGGCGCCGGCCTGCCGTTGATTCAGCGGCCTGTTGCCGCCGACCACAGGCAACACGGCCTGCCGCGCAAGCGCGCTAACCGGCCAGCGCGCGAATCAGCTGATTGGATTGGCTCAGCTTGCTGGCAAGTTCGGTGGCCAGATTATTGAGCACGGTGATTTTGATCTGCGGGTAGTCGGCCGTGAGGCGATCGAAGTCTGCGGCCGCAAAACACAGGCAGGCGAGTTCGGTTTCGGCCCGCACGCTCGCGGTGCGGGCCGGTATCCCCAGCAGCGCAGTTTCCCCGAACACCGCGCCGGCAGAGAGCTTGGCCACGCGCTGCTCGCCGCCTTCAAACAGCGGCAGTCGCACCGTGGCGTCGCCGCGCAGGATGAGGAAGACCCGGTCGTTCGATTGCTCGCCAGCGCGGATGAGGACGTCTCCCGGCGCCGCTTTGAGCTCTTGCAGAATGCCGCCAAGTTTCAACAGTGAGCCCGCATCCAGTCCCGAAAACAGCGAGAACGCCGTGGCGTCGGCGGTCGCGGCGTTCGCCGGCGACAGGCCGGCCTTCTCCAGCACCTTCTCCTCGCACCACTCCATGGCGATTTCATTGTCATCAAACCGCGGAATGCTGGCGCAGTGTTCGGCCAGCACCGCTTCCAGCGCCTTGCGCCCCCGCAGACGGGACATCAACAACAGCCCACCCTGCGCCCGCAGGGCATCGCCCACTTTCGCGAGCACTCTGGCGGCGCTGTTCTTGAGCGCGGTCACGCGATGGAAATCCAGAATAAAAATATCGGCCTCGGCGGTGAGGTCGGCGATTCGGCGACCGACGAAATCAGCGCCATCCACGGCCACATCGCCCTGCAATTCCAGATAGCGGATGCGGCCGATGTGGGTCTCCAGCACCGCCCGTTGGGTTGAAGAACGGCCGCGGCGCGCCGGCACATCCGCCCCGCTGTACACGCGGTTCAGCACCATGCTGCTGCTCTGGCCGGGCCCGAACACGTGCAGGCCAAAGTCACGCGAGATTTGCTTGCAGACTTCGATGCCGCGCACGCTGTTGCCGATGCCGTCCAGACGCGGCGAAAACACCGCAATGCCGAAGCGTCCCGGCAACACCGCAATGATGCCGCCGCCAACGCCGCTCTTGGCCGGCATGCCCACCTCAAACAGCCAGCTGCCCGCGTAGTCGTACATGCCGCAGGTGGCCATCACGCTCAGCAGCGCTTCGACCTCTTCAGGGGACGCGACCCGCTCGCCGGTACTCGGATGCACGCCGCCGTTGGCGAGCGTGGCGGCCATGAAGGCCAGATCGCGACAGCTCACCTCCAGCGAACACTGCCGAAAATAGTTTTCCAGCGAGGGCATCGGGTCGCCGTCGGAGATGTCGAAGTTGCGGAGCAACCAGGCAATGGCCCGGTTGCGGAAGCCGGTGTCGCTTTCCGACTGATACACCGCCTCATCCACACTCAACGAGCGCCCGGCGAAGGCCGAGAGGGACGCGTGAATGCGCGCCCACTGGTTCGGCGCGTCCTCGCCCGCCACCATGCCGGTGGTCGCAATTGCACCAGCGTTGATCATGGGATTTACCGGCGCACCGGTTTTGGGATCGAGGCTGATGGAATTGAAGGCGTCGCCGCTGGGCTCGACGCCGACCTTGGCCAGCACGGCAGGGCGTCCCCGATCGGCCAAGGCCGTGGCATACACAAAGGCTTTGGAGATGGACTGGATGGTGAAAGGAACGTCACTATCCCCCACCGCATAGGCATAGCCGTCGGTGGCGACGATGCAAATGCCAAAGTGATCGGGATTGGCGAGGGCGAGTTCCGGGATGTAGCTCGCGACCGCGCCGTCGGTCATGGTGCTCAGCCGAGCGTGCAAATCTTCCAGATAATGCTGAAGCGGCAGTTCCATTGGGTGCTCTCTGGCGTTGACTGTGCGCCGTGTCAGCAAGAACCATACACAGCCTTGATGGCGAACGCCGCAACTTGCCGGCGCGCCCCTTATAGTCTTCTGGAGAACGGCCTATGAATACCCTACCCGACGAACCCCGCACCGCAGGCTTCTGGATCCGCATGTTCGCCAGCCTGTTCGATATCTTTCTGATCTTTGCCTTCGTCTATGGGCCCTTGATGTCGATTTTTGGCCGCGAGCTGGGACTGTTGCAGTGGGCGGTCGACGCGGTGCTTTTCGCGTTCACTATCTTTATGTGGCAGACCCGCGGCGGCACGCCGGGCAAGTTGCTGCTGGGACTGCGGGTCGTGGATGCGACCACCTTGGGCCCGATGACCACCCCGCAGGCCCTGGGTCGCTACCTCGCCTATCTGGTCTCAATGCTGCCGCTGTGTCTGGGATTCCTCTGGGTTGCGCTGGACCGCCGCCATCAGGCTTGGCACGACAAGCTCGCCGGCACCTTGGTCATCCACGCCCCGCGCCGCCCCAGGGAACCTTCGCTGGTGGAGACCGCCAAAGTTATCGAGCCCGGCTGAGGTCAGGTCGCCGGTCGCTTCCACATAGCCAAGGCCACGGGCGCTCGCCATACTGCGGGCAGCCCGTGATGAGCCACAGACGCCGCACGGCACCACGCCGCGCGGCGTTGTTTTTTTCGAGGAGAGTTTTTGATTCATGAGTAATTTCAGTTTTGCGCGGCCCACCGAGCTCGCGCCCCAACAGGAACGCGAAACCATCGCCGGCGAATGCCCGGGCTGTGGCGCTGCCGCCCTCAAACGTTATCCCGTGCTGTCGGAAGGCGGCTGGTTTCTGGTGACGAAATGTCAGGACTGCCTGCATTCGGTCAACCGTGAACCCTGGGCGCTGCTGGGCCACGTCAAGCTGCGCACCGACGACATCATCTGAATTTAACGAGGGCTAATCCCATGATGGCAGTAGATGTCGGTGGCACTTTCACCGACGTAGTCGCCGTAAAGAACGGCGAAATCCTTACCGCAAAAATCGCCACCGACGTGCGTCAGGTCGACCGCAGCGTGGTGGCCGGCGCGGCCGAACTCGGACTCGACGACGCCACCGTGTTCAATCACGCGAGCACCCACGGGCTGAACGCCATCATCACCCGCTCGCTGCCCAAGGTGGGTTTCCTCACCACCCAGGGCCATCGCGACATTCTCGATATGGGCCGCACCTGGCGGCCGGCCTCGGCGCTGACCGATCCGCGCTGGCGCCGCTCGTTTGGCGACGCTGCGCGCCCCTTGGTGGAACGCTATCTGCGCCGTGGCATCGTGGAGCGCGTGCAGGCCAACGGCGAGGTCTACATCGCGCTGGACGAAGCCCAAACCCGCGAAGAACTGCGGGTGTTGGCCAAGTGCGAAGTGCAGGGCATCGCCATCTGCCTGCTCAATGCCTATGTAAATCCGGCGCATGAGCAGCGCCTGCGCGAACTGGTGGCGGAAGAACTGGGCGATATCCCCTGCTCGATTTCGAGCGAAGTCTCGCCGCTCGCCAAGGAATACGCCCGCGCCTCCACCACGCTGGTGGATGTGTTCATGAAGATCATCTATCAGCAGTACACCGAGCGCCTCGACGCCGGCTTGCGCCAGCACGGCTTCAAGGGCCAGCTGAACTTCGCCGACTGCGCGGCCAATCTGGTGCCGTCCGATGTGGCGATGGAAAGCCCGTTCCGCATCGTGTTCGCCGGTCCTGCGGGCGGCACGGTCGGCAGCGCCCATTTCGGCGAACTCATCGGCGAGCGCAATCTCATCTGCGCCGACATCGGCGGCACCTCCTGCGATATCAGCCTGGTGACCGAAGGCAAACCCTTCGTGAACACCATGTTCGAGCTCGAGCACGATCTGGTGGTCAACGCGCTGTCGAGCGAAATCTCGAGCATCGGCGCCGGCGGCGGCAGCCTGATTGCGGTGTCAGCGGCTGGCGACATTACCGTTGGTCCGGGCAGCGCGGGCGCCGATCCGGGCCCTGCCTGCTACGGCAAAGGCGGCACCCGGCCGACGATGTCGGATATCTGCCTGCTGATTGGCCTCATCGACCCCAACGGCTTTGCCGGCGGACGCATGAAGCTCGATCCTGAACTGTCGCTGCGCGCAGTGGAGAACCTTCAGTGCAGCATCGATGTGGCCCAGCGCGTGCGTTACGCCTACGACATCGGCCTGAACAACATCGCCGAGGGCGTGTTCAACATCGCGATCAAAAACGGCATCGATCCGCGCGACTACGCGCTGGTGGCGTTTGGCGCCGCCGGCCCACTGCTGCTGCCGGCGATTGCCCCGCTGATTCACGTGAAGAAAGTGATCGTGCCGCCGCATCCGGGCCTCTTCTCAGCCCTTGGGCTGCTGAGCGCGGAACAGGCGTATACCGCGAGCCGCAGCGCCTACACGGTACTGAGCCACGACGCCGCGAGCAGCATCAATGCGGTGTATCACGAGATGGAAGACAAGCTTCGCGCCCGCCTCGGTCTGAGTGCGGACACGGTCTTCAAGCGCAGCTTTGACGGTCAGTTGCTGGGTCAGACCTGGGAAACACCGTTTATCGATGTGCCGGATGGCGTGATCGATACCGCCGCCATAGACACCATGATTGCCAACTTTCATGTGGGTTATGAGGCGCGTAACGGCGACCGCTTCGAGCAAATTCCGGTACAGGGCGTGACCTTCCGCATTCGCGCCGAAGTGCCCACCGAGAAAGTGCGCTTCCCGTCCCTGCCCGACCGCGGCGACACGCCGCTCGCGCCGATTGGGGAAACCACGCTGCGCTATCTGGGCGCGGGCGACCATGTGGCGCAAATCTACGAACGCCGCACGCTGTGCGCCGGCGACGTGATCAACGGGCCGGCCATCGTGCGCGAACCACTATCCACCACGCATATCGGCCAGGGCCAGATCGGCACGATTGGCCGCCACGGCGAAATCGTCATCACGCAGGTCTAAGGAGCAAGTCATGAACGAGAAACTGAAATCCGTTCCGGGCCCGGCGATTGCCGGCGGACATCGCCTGCGCGACATGAACGAGCAGGACTTCGAGGAGCACTACCACTGCGACCGCTTCACCGCGACCGTGCTGGGCAATCGGCTGCGCTACACCGTGCAGCACATGAGCACCGGGCTCATGTTCAACGCCTTCTCGCCCATCATTCGCGATTGGTACGACTTCGCGATTACCGTTTCCGGCCCGCCGGAGCTGGACTATCCGATGCCGGCGGTAAGCGCGAGTCTGGTGCTCTTCATCGGCACCATGGCCGACGCCGTGCGCAACGCGGTGGAGGAGTTCGGCGCCGAGAATCTGGCGCCGGGCGACGTGCTCATCTGCAACGATCCGTATCGCGTGGGCACCCACGTGAACGACCTTTGCTTTATTCGCCCGGTGTTTCACGACGGCCGCATCGTGGCCTTCCTGAATGTGCGCGCCCATCAGCTCGATATGGGCGGCGTGGTGCCCGGCGGCTTCAGCGGCACCAAGAAGAACGTGTATGAAAACGGGCTGGTGCTGGGCCCGATGCTGCTGTTCCGCCAGAACAAGCCGGTGCGCAGCACGTTCAGTCTCTTCTTCGACAATACCCGCATGGCGCCGATGCTCTATCCGGACATCATCACCATCTTCCGCCAGTTGCAGCTGGGCGAGCGCCTGATTAGCGAAAGCGTGGCGCGCTACGGCATCGATGCCTGCCTCGGCACCATGCGCTATTGCGTGGACGCCGGCGCCGAGGCGATGCGCGACGCGCTCGCCAAACTGCCGGACGGCGTGTACGAAGCCGAAGACGGCATCGACTGCGACGGCATGGGCGACGACGAGGAATACACCGTCAAGGCGCGCATCATCAAACACGGCGAGCACGTGGAAGTGGATTTGTCGGGCACCTCGCGTCAGGCGCGGACCTGCATCAACGCCGGCCCGCTGGACGCCAAAACCGCCGTGGCGGTCGCCTTCAAGCTGATGATTGACCCCACCTCGCCCTTCACCTCGGGCGCCTTCCGCGACATCGACATCGTGTTGCCGCCGGGCACGGTGGTCAGCGCGATGCCGCCCGACGGCGCCATCATGCTGTACTGGGAAGTCACCATCCCCCTGATGATGGCCATCTTCCGCGCCATCGGCAAAGCCGTGGGCCCGGACGCCATCGGCGGCGACTACGGCTCGCTCTGCAACCACAACGCCAACGGCGTGTGGCCCGATGGCCGCACCTGGACCAACGTGGCCTGCTGCGGCGGCGAGCACGGGCCGTGGGGCGCGAGCAAGGATTTCGACGGCGATTCCTACAACGTGCTGTACATGATCAACAACATGGACCCGCCGACCGAAGCCATCGAACAGGATTCGCCGGTGCTGGTGATGCGCAAGGAATACGCGCCGGATACCGCCGGCGCGGGCTACAACCGTGGCGGCGCGAGCGTGATCAAAGACACCCTGTGGCTGGCCGACACCGAGCACTACACCATGCCGCTCAAGCTCAAACGGCCGAGCGGCACCGGTGCCTACGGCGGTGAAAATGGCACGCTGGGCGCCGCCTGGTTTTTTGATCCGGGCACGGCGCCGGGGCTCATTCCGCTGGATGAATCGGTCTACGCCAAATCAACGCCGATTGCCGGCGTGTTGAATCCCACCACGCAGGCGATTGATCCGGACGGCGAGTATTTTTACTTCGCCCGGGTGCCGATCTGGCGCACGAAGCCCGGCGCCACCACCCGCTACGCCACCAACGGCGGCGGCGGCTGGGGCAAGCGTCTGGCGCGCGAACCGGAGCGCGTGCTCCGCGATGTGCGCAACGGCTATGTGAGTGTGGCGCAGGCGAAGGCCCAGTACGGGGTGGTGGTGACCGGCGATCCCGATCGGGATCCGGAAGGCATTGCCGTTGACCGTGCGGCGACCGAGGCGCTGCGCGCTTCGCTGGCGTAAGCAGCGCCGTGCGGCCGTAGCGAGCACGCTCGCTACGGCCCGCTTCAAGACCGCGTCGCCGCCTCGCGATCGCGCAAGACCTTGCGATTGATTTTCCCCGCCGGCGTTTTCGGCAACTCGCTCACAAACACCACCTGCCGCGGATATTCGTGCTGGCTGAGCCGATTGCGCACCAGCGTCTGGATCTCCAGCACCAGCGCCTCGCTGCCCGCCTCTCGCACCACTACAAAAGCCTTGGCGATTTGACCGCGCAAGTCGTCCGGCACCGCAATCACCGCTGCTTCCAGCACCGACGCGTGCTGCATGATGCTGTCTTCGATTTCGACCGCGCTCATCGTCCAGCCGGCAGAAATGATCACGTCATCGGCGCGGCCGCCGTGCCAGAAATAACCGTCGTCATCGATGCGCCCTAAATCACGCGTGGGCACCCAGCCATCGCGGCGCCAGACTTTCATCTCACCGGTGACGCCCGGCGCACAGGGCACGCCGTTGATGTCCTGCACTTCCACTTTCACGCCGGGCACGGCCTTGCCCAGCGAGCCGCGCTTCATCACAAAGTCTGGCGCGCCGGGATAGCTCACCAGCACCACGCCGATTTCGGTCGTGCCATACATGCTGCAGGGCTCGATGCCGAACTGCTGGTGCAGAAACTCGGCGGTTTCGCTGTCCAGCGGCTCGCCGGTGAAAGAGAGTTTTTGCAACTGATGCGGATAGCGATCGGCCACGCCGGAATTGCGAATCATCCGATAGTGCGTGGCAGCGGCGGCGATGTTGGTGAAGTGGTGCTCAGCCAGCGCGCGCAGCAGGCGTTCGGCGTCGAACTTGCCGGCATAAGCACCGATGGTCAGCCCAAGAGCCAGCGGCGCGAGCGTGCCGTGCCACAGACCGTGGCCCCAGGCGGGAGAAGATGGACAGAAGTAACGGTCACCCGGCCGCAGCCCGGTGCCATACAGCGCCGCCAGCATCAAGGTGACGATGGCGCGTTGCGTGTGATGCACCGCCTCTGGAAGTTCGCGCGTGGTGCCCGAGGTGTACTGGAACATCGCCAAATCGTCGGCGCGGGTGTGGCTCTCGTAGTGCGTGGGATAAGGTGCCAGCAGCGCGCTGAATTGCTCGTCGGCAATCACCACCTGCACGTCGGTCATGTCCTGCGTGATGGCGGCCTTCTCGCGGTTCGTTATCAGCAGGCGGGGTTTGCAGTCCTGCACGCGCAGTCGCAAACCTTCGGGACCAAACAGCGTGAACAAGGGCACCGCCACCGCGCCGCAT
>CANFVX010000055.1 GCA_947450495.1 Gammaproteobacteria bacterium | reverse complement strand
CCTCGGCCGCCAATCTCACCGGCAACACGCTGGCGAATGTGCTTTACGCCGGCACCGGCAACAACGTGCTGAACGGCGCGGGCGGGGTGGATACGGTGTCCTATGCGTATGGTGCCAGCAGTGGTGTCACCGTATCGCTGGCGCAGACCTCGGCGCAGAGCACCGGCGGCTCGGGCAGCGACCAGCTGAGTGCGTTCGAAAACCTCACGGGCTCGGCGTATGCCGACAAACTGACCGGCACCTCGGGCGAGAACCTCATCGACGGCGGCGCCGGGAATGACACCATGACCGGCGGCCTGGGCAACGACACCTATCTCGTGCGCGACACCGGCGACAAGGTGGTGGAGGCGAGCGCAGCCGGAACCGATCTGGTGCTGAGTTATCTGGCGAGCTACACGCTGGCCCCCAACGTCGAGAACGGCAGCATCGAGAGCACCGGCACCGCCACCCTGCGCGGCAACACGCTGGATAACATCCTCACCGCCGGCACCGGCAAGAACCTGCTTGCCGGCGGCGGTGGCCACGACATCTTTGTGTTCACCGCGCTGGCTGATACCACCGTAGAGAGCGCGAGCGCCGACACCATCGGTGATTTTCTAAGCGGCGATCGCATCGACCTGTCGCTGCTCGACGCCAACACCGGCGCCGCCGGCAATAACGCGTTTTCCGGCACGCTGGTCAGCGATTTCACCGCTGCCGGGCAACTCAAGCTGGTGAGCGGCGTGCTCTACGGCAACACCGACGGCAATCCCGGCACCGCCGAGTTCGCGATAAATCTCACGCATGTCACCGCTTTAAGCGCGCACGATTTCATTCTTTGAGCGTCGCGCAAACCGCGCGGGTGGGCTGCGTTGCAAGGACTTCCTCCGAATGAAGGAAGCTGGCGCGATGATTTGACAAGCCTGCCGCAAGCCGACACTTTCGAGACTCAAAAAGCGAACGATCCCGGTAGCGTCGCGACTGATAAAAAGGGGAGCGAGACGAATGGAAGTCGGATTTTTTCTGCCGCCCACCACGGGCAATCAGGACGAGTTGTTTCAGGGACTGGCCGGGCAGCGCAGCGATCTGTACCAGCGGATGCTGGTGGACCTCACGGAACTCGCCCAGTGCTGCGACCATCACGGTTACTACGGCCTCGCCTTTACCGAACATCATCTCTCCATTGAGGGCATGACCACCTCCAACAACCCTGCCTTGCTCAATGTCTATCTGGGACTCAAGACCCAGCGCATCCGGCACGGGGCGCTGGGTTATGTGTTGCCCGCGCATAATCCCCTGCGCGTGGCGGAAGACATCGCGATGGTGGACCAGATGACACAGGGGCGCGCCTTTGCGGGCTTTGCGCGCGGCATTCAGGCGCGCTGGCTGAACGTCTTTGGCCAGCATTACCCGGGCATCGCGGACAACATCACCGACCCCGAGGCCTACACCGCCACCAAGCGCGAGCTCTACGACGAGCATCTGGAAATCATCCTTAAAGCCTGGGGCAACGAAACCTTCTCGCACCACGGCAAGCACTGGCAGATCCCACCGCCCAACATCGCCTGGCCGCCGCAGCAGTACACGCGCGAAATGGGCCGAGGGCTGGATGCCGACGGGCGGCTGACGGAAGTTGGCATTGCTCCGCGCACCCTGCAACGGCCCTATCCGCCGATGTTTGAGCCGTTCAGTATTTCGGAGGCGTCGATCGAACTCGCCGCGAGTCGCGGGATCGTGCCGGTCGGCATCGTCACCGATCCCGGGCTGGTCGGTGCCCAGATCGATGCTGCCCAGCGCGGCTGGGCCCAACATGGCGTGCAGAAAAAGCGGGGCGAAGGGATCGGCTTTGCGCGCTACATGGTGGTGGCGGATACCGATGCCGAAGCCCTCGCCGTCGCCGAGCAGGCGATGTTCGAATGGAAATATTTCTTCAGCATGTTCGGCTTCAATATCGTGATTGGCCGCGCGGGGGAGAAGCCGGAAGACATCCCCAATAACGTGCAGGCCTATATCGAACGTCAGCTGCTGTTTTGCGGCAGCCCCGACACCGTCTGCCGGCAGTTCGAAGCCGCCTTCGGCGCAAACCCGGTGGAGTATCTGTGGCTCTTCACCTCCAACGAACTGGTGAATCAGCGCGCGCTGTTGCGTTCCATCGAGCTGATGGCGACCAAGGTGTTGCCCCACTTCACCGATCGGGTGAGCTGACTCGGCTTCACTCAGACTCGAATTTTCCCCGCGCGCGATGACACTCGCGCGCTTTACTTCTGACCAAGGACTTTCTCATGCGTGAACTTCTCAAATTCTTTATCAACGGCGAGTGGGTAAGCCCGGCGACGCCGCAAGTGATGGATGTGATCAATCCCGCCACCGGCACGCCGAACGGGCGCATTTCGCTCGGCAGCGCGGCCGACGTCGATGCGGCAGTGAAGGCGGCACGCGCAGCCTTTCCCGCGTGGTCGGCCACCCCTAAAGAAGAACGCATGGCCGCGCTTGAACGCATCGCGGTGGAGTTCGAGCGCCGGCTCGACGACATGGGGGTGGCCATCCGCGAAGAAATGGGCGCGCCGCAGTGGTTGGCGCGGGACACGCAGGCGGCGCTCGGGCCGCGTCACTTTCGCGCCGCGCTCAACATTCTCCGCGACTACGAATTTGAGGAAATCAAAGGCACGCACTGCGTGATGAAAGAGCCGATTGGCGTGTGCGGTTTCATTACGCCCTGGAACTGGCCGGTGCATCAGATGTGTGCGAAGACCGCGCCGGCGCTGGCGGTGGGCTGCACGGTGATTCTCAAGCCGTCGGAAATTGCGCCGTTTTCCGCGCAGATTCTGGCCGAGATTATTGATGCCGCCGGCTTGCCGCCGGGCGTGTTCAACATGGTCTTTGGCGAAGGCCCCACGGTGGGCGCGGCGATGTCCTCGCATCCCGGCATCGACATGATTTCCATCACCGGCTCCACCCGCGCCGGCATTGAAGTGGCGCGCAACGCGGCGGCCACCGTCAAGCGCGTGCATCAGGAACTGGGGGGCAAGAGCCCCAACATCGTGCTCGACGACGCCGACCTCAAAGCCGCCGTCACCGGTGGCGTGAACAGCGTGATGATGAACTCCGGCCAGTCCTGCCGCGCGCCAACCCGCATGCTGGTGCCGAACAAGCTGATGGACGAAGTGTGCGCGATTGCGCAGGAAGTGGCGGAAACCTGGACGCCCGGCGATCCGGCGGCCAACAGCCGCATGGGCCCGGTGATTTCCGACGCGGCGTGGCAGAAAGTGCAGCGCCTGATCAAAGCCGGGCTCGACGAGGGCGCGACGCTGGTCACCGGCGGTCTTGGCAAACCCGAAGGGCTTGATGAGGGCTACTACTGCAAGCCCACCGTTTTTCGCGATGTGCGCAACGACATGGCAATCGCGCGCGAAGAAATCTTTGGGCCGGTGCTGTCGATCATCGGCTACGACGATGAAGACGAAGCCATCCAGATCGCCAACGACACCGAGTACGGGCTGGGCGGCTATGTGCAAAGCCAGAATCTGGACCACGCGCGCCGGATCGCGGCCCGCATCCGCGCCGGCTATATCAGCCTGAACAACGCGGGTCTGGATATCAGCGTGCCGTTTGGGGGCTACAAGCAGTCTGGCAACGGGCGGGAATTTGGCGAACACGCCTTCGGCGAGTTTCTGGAACTGAAGTCCGTGCTGGGTTACTCGCCGGCGAGATAAGGCAGGTCAATGGTCTGGTGGCTTAGGGCGGCGGCAGAAACGCGGCGATTCGCTCGCGCAAGTCGGTGGCAAACGGCACCGACTTGCGCGTCTCCAGCGACATCTGCACCACCGTGATCTGCGCGCGGGCGCGGAGTTCATCCCCGCCCCAGGCTTCGCCCGCAAAGCTCAGCGAGCTGGTGCCGAGGCGGGTCGGCTGCAGGCGGAAGTTCACCTCATCGCCCAGTTTGCTCTGGGCCACAAACTCACACTCGGCTTTGACCGCCGGCACGCCCAGCCGCGCCACGCGAATGTATTCGCCGTAATTGGTGTTGAGCCCCTCGCTAAACCACTCTTCCATCAGCTCGTGAAACAGCACGAAGTACTGCGGATAGAAAATAATCGCCGCCGGATCGCAGTGATGAAAACGAATGACCTTCAGGCGTTCAAACCACATGCTCGGGCTCCGGGGTGAGGCCTTGTGTGAGTTCGCCCAGGCAGCGTGGGCAGTAGCAGTCGCTGGCGTCGTTCAGGCGCGCGGCGGGCAGCGGCGGCAGGGTCTGGCACCAGCAGGCGTTGAGTTTCGCGCCGCATTCGAGGCTTGCCCCGCAGCGGCTGCAGATTTTTAGCTCAGGGCTTTCATTCACGCGCCAGCGCGCCGAAGTCGTCGATCATGAAGCTCGCCTCGGTGCTGGCCACCAGCGCGCCGTTGTCCACCCGTTTGGCACTGCCTTCAAGCACGCACAGCCGGCCTTTGCGCTGCTTGCAGCGGGCTTCGAGCGTAATCGCGGTGCCCACCGGCAGCGGCTGGCGATAGCGGATTTCGCATTTGGCGGTGAAGCCGCGCGCGCCCTGCAGAAACAGCCAGTTGGCCATCACATCGTCGAGCGTGCTGAACAGAATGCCGCCGTGGGTCATCTGGTCGAAGCCCACATGATGCGGGCCCGGCGTGAACTCACCGACGCAGCGCGCGCCGTCCAGCCGGAAGGCGATGCGCAAACCCTGCGGATTCTCCGGGCCGCAGACAAAACAGTGGTCCGCGTCGCCGCGGCCGCGCGGGGTCTCGCTCATGTTTACACCATGTCGGGATAACGGTTGGGGAGATCCAGATCCACCGGATTCTGGATGCCGGGCAGATGAATGCTGTGGCCGTCGATGGTGATGCCGCTTTCGTCCATCAGGTCGTCGCCAAAGCGATAGATAGGCTGCATCGGCGCGCGACAGCAGGCTTCGTCATAGGCCGCCGCCGCTTCGCGCGTGGCCTCCAGTCGGCGCCGATAGTCCTGCATCGTCGCCGCGCCGTGGCGTTTCTCCAGCATGCGCAGCGCGACCGTGGGCGAGAGAATCGCGCCGGTGGCGTTGTTGCCGCCAAAGCCTTTGGAGTTGAGAAAACCAATGTCGGCGCGATCGCTGAGGTCCGTGTCTTTGAGCACGATGTCCAGATGCTCGCGATGCACATCGGCGGCGATCGCCGGCGTGGTTTTGATGCCGGGCAGAATGCCGTGGCGGAACACGCCCAGAGTGTTGGTGAGCTGGTCCGCGCTGGCCGGGGCCAGCGAGTGGCCCACAAACGCCTTGATGGCCGTGACCGGCCAGTGCTCGATGCCAAAGGCCGCGGCCACCTGGTTAAAAATCTTCGATTCCGTGACGCGATTCTGCGGCGTGCTCGAGCCGTGCGCCTGGATGAAACTCCGCGTGCGTACCGCGTCTTCACCCAAAAGGCTGCGCATCGCGGCCACCGCTTTGGAGAGCGTGATGTAGTTGCCGGGGCCGGGTGAGGAAATGGACTTCTTGAAGCCGTCGGCGTTCACGAAAACATCCGGCACGGCGCCGTGAATATCGGCGCCCAGCTCCAGCGCCAGTTTGTCGTCGCAGAGCACGAAGTACTGAGCCGATTCGCCCAGCACAAACCCGCAGTTGTCGCCAAACGGACGACTGGCGCGGCGCCAGTCGGGCACGCTGGCGCCATCGAGCTTGGCCACCGCGTCGTCGGTCGCCAGCGCGCTCATCGCGTGATAGCCCTCGATGACTTCCGGCACCAGCGGCGCTTCGGCGTTACCCACCACCGCAAGGCGGCGACGACCGGACTGAATGTCTTCCACCGCGAGGCGCAGGTTGTAGAGGAAGCTCGCGCAGGCGCCGGCGATGGCGCCGGTGCAGCCCACATTGCCCAGCACGTAGGCGTTCACGAAGTCGGCCGGCATGGTGTTGAGACCGAGCGGCAGCTGTTTGGCGCTCACCCGCCCACCGCGCAGCCGGGCCTGCAACATACCGCCGGTGCCGTACTGGTCGAGCTGCGCCATGGCGCTCGAGGCGTAGACCGAGATCTCATCGGGCCGCAGCTTGCCGAGAATGGTGTCCCAGTCGATGCCGATGGAGCGCACGGCGTCGGACGCCCCAACGATGGTCATCACCAGCCCGCGCGGATGGAAGCGCGAGGCGTAGAGCGAGCTTGGGTCGAAGCCGGTGGGCAGCTGACCCGCCGACTGCACGGGGATCCGGCGATGGGATTCGAGCCGCATTTCGGTCGCCGCGCTGACTTCGATGCGCGTCACGCCGCCCGTGCTGTCCAGCACCCGCCAGCCGGTGGGCAGGGGGTCTGGCAGTTCGCTGTTGTGGGTGCTGAAGACAAACGGCGTGTTGCCGTCCGGGCCGATTTCGAAATTGAGTTGCACCGACATGTGGTCGCCGTCGAAATACTGCGGCTCGAGGCGGCGAATCAGCGTGTGCTTGAGGATTTGCTCGCGAAAGCGCGGGGCGATTTCGGCTTCGGCCAGCGCCTCGCCGGTAGCGGTCTGGTAGCCGGATCCGGTGTATTTCACCAGCCCCATCATGCCCGCCAGTGCGCGCAGCGTGTGCTCTTGCTGGGCCAGCGGCAGGCTTTCCATCACGATGCGGCGATAGGCGTGGTGGGCAGACGATCGACCGGCGGAGCTGATGCCACCGAAACCGATGATGACGGGAAGACTGGTCATCACTTTCCTCGTGAAGTTGGAATTTAGTGCAGCGCAGTGTAGAGCCCGACGCGCGTCCGGGCTTTGGTGGATTTAGCCAAAAGACTGGGCATATTCGCCATTGAGCGTGCAGAATCGGCCACTGCCCCTGGAGCCCTGTCATGCGCATCGCCTTTTTGCTGACCGACCAAATGCTCGCGGCGAGCTGTCTCTTGCCGGTGGAGATGTGGCAGGCCGCCGCCGGCACCGCCAGCGGGCGCCAGCGCGAGCGGCACTCGGTGGAGGTGGTGCTGCTGTCGGCGGATGGGCGGCCGGTGTCGACCCAGGCCGGCGTGCCGCTTGCGCCAACCATGGCGCTCGCTGAGGCGGGTCCGTTTGAGGTGGTGTATTTGCCGGCGCTGTGGCGCAACCCGCGACCGGTGCTGGCCCGCTCCCGTGCGCTGGTGCCCTGGCTGCAGGCCCAGCACGCGGCCGGCGCGATGATCGCGGCGGTGGGCACGGGCTGCTGCTTTCTGGCCGAGGCGGGCCTGCTCGATGGCAAAGCCGCCACCACGCACTGGCATTACTTCGAGCGATTCGCGCGCGACTATCCGGCGGTCAACTTAAAGCGCCAGTTCTTCATCACCCAGGCCGGGCGCCTGTACTGCGCGGGCAGCGTGAACGCGCTGGCGGACGTAACGGTGCATCTCATCGAGCAGTTTTTCGGGCGCGTGGTGGCGGGCCATGTGGAGCGCAATTTCTCGCATGAGATCAGGCGCCCCTACGACCGCTACCGTTATCTGGAAGGCGACGAACTCCAGCACGCAGACGAGGTGATTCTGGAAGTGCAGTGGCGCATGCAGCGCGATTTGGCGTCGCCTTTGCGCATGCCGGCGCTGGCGGCTGAATTCGGGCTTTCGCCGCGCACGCTCGACCGCCGCTTTCGCGACGCCACCGGGCGCCCACCGCTCGCCTGGCTGCAAGATTTGCGTATTCGTAGCGCGAAAGAACTGCTGGAGGCGACCAATCTGTCGGTGAAGGAAATCGCGTTTCGCGTGGGCTATCAGGATCAGGGGCACTTCGCCCGGCTGTTCACGCGCGGCATGACTATCGGGCCCGGCGAATACCGGCGCACCGTGCGGGCGAAAGTCTTCTCGCTGAGGGAACCGTCCGCGGCTACCATGCCGCCACCACGAGAGGAGCACAGCGAATGAGCGGACCCCGCTACCTTGGTTTCGACACCCTGAGCCTGCACGCCGGCCAACGTCCGGACAGCCAGACCGGCAGCCGCGCGGCGCCGATTTACCAAACCACCTCGTTTGTGTTCGACGACGCCGAACGCGCCTCGGGCCTGTTTGGGCAGATGCGGGCGGGCTATGTGTATTCCCGCGTCGCCAACCCCACGGTGGCGGTGCTGGAAGAACGCGTTGCGGCGCTGGAAGGCGGCGTGGGCGCGGTGGCCACCGCGAGCGGCATGGCGGCGATTCATCTCGCGCTCGCCACGCTCACCGGGCAGGGCTCGCACATCGTTTCCTCCCGTGCGCTTTACGGCGGCACGCACAATTTATTGGCCTACACGCTGCCGCGATTCGGGGTGAGCAGCACGCTGGTGGACCCGCGCGATCCGGCCGCCTTCGCCGCCGCCATCCGGCCCGAAACCAAACTGCTTTATGCCGAAACCGTGGGCAATCCGCGCGGCGAAGTGCTGGATATTCCGGCGGTGGCCGAGGTCGCACATGCGGCCGGCATTCCGCTGGTGATCGACGCCACGCTGACCACGCCCTGGCTGTCGCAGCCGCTGGCGCTAGGCGCCGACATCGTGGTGCACTCACTCACCAAATTCATCGGCGGTCACGGCGTGGCGATTGGCGGCGCGGTGGTGGACGGCGGGCGTTTCGACTGGGAAGCCTCCGGGCGTTTCCCGCAAATCACCGAACGCGATATGGGTCTGAACGAACTCGACTTCGCGGAAGACTTTGGGCCGGCGGCGTTCATGATGCGGGCGCGGCTGGAAGGCCTGCGCGATTTCGGCGGCTGCCTCTCGCCGGGCAATGCGTTTTATCTGCTGCAAGGCCTGGAAACGTTGCCTTTGCGCATGCGCCAGCACGTGAGTAACGCGCAGGCGATTGCCGAATTCCTCGCCGCCAATCCGGCGGTCTCGCAGGTCACCCACGCCGGCCTGCCCACGCATCCTGATTACGCGCTGGCGCAGCGCTTGATGCCGCGCGGCGCGGGCGCGGTATTCAGCTTCGAAATCAAGGGCGGTCGTGCCGCCGGGCGCAAGTTCATCGACGCCCTCCAGCTCTTCTCGCATCTCGCCAATGTGGGCGACGCCAAGTCGCTGGTGATTCATCCCGCCAGCACCACGCACGCTCGCCTCGACGCCGCCGCGCTGGAGCGCGCCGGGATTTCCGAAGGCCTGGTGCGCCTGTCGATAGGGCTCGAAGACCCGCAGGATTTGATTGATGACCTTGCCCGCGCCCTCGGCGTGTCGCAGAAATAGGGGGCCAAGATGGAAATCAGCTATCAGGGCGCAACGACTTTCCTCCAGACCGCCGGCTTCGCGATCGATGCGGATAAACCGAGCGTGTGTTTTGTCCACGGCGCCGGCATGGACCACGCGGTGTGGACGCTTTTCGTGCGCTGGTTTGCGCGCAACGGCTACAACGCGCTCGCGGTCGATTTGCGCGGGCATGGGCGCTCCGGCGGCGAGGCGCTGACCAGCGTGGAATCGATGGCCGACTGGCTGCTGGGCCTGCTGGCCACGCTGGGCGTGAAAGAGGTGGGGCTGGCCGGTCACAGCATGGGCTCGCTCATCGCGCTGCAGGCTGCCGCCACCGGAGGCGCCGCCGTGCGCAAGCTCGCGCTGCTCGGCTTTGGCTATCCGATGGCCGTCGGCGCGCCGCTGCTCGACGCCGCCCGCGCCAACGATCCTGTCGCCGTGGACATGATGACCATCTGGGGCCACGACTTCGGCGCACAAATCGGTGGTCATCAGGTGCCCGGTTTGTCGATTTCCACCATCAGCAAACGCCGCTTTGAAGCCGCGCGCCCCGGCGTGCTGTTTGCCGACCTCAACGCCTGCCACACCTACGCCAGTGGCGCCGAGGCCGCGGCCGCGCTGAGCTGCCCGGTGAGTTTGATTCTTGGCGAGCGCGACCGCATGACCCCGGTGCGCGGCGCGCGCGAATTCGCCAAAGCGCTGCCCAAGGCGAGCATTGAGGTAATCCCGGGCTGCGGTCACGGGATGATGGAAGAGAAGCCGGAACAGACGCACAAGGCGCTGGTGAAGGCGCTGGTGGTTTAGGGGCGTTGAAGGCGTGAAGTGCGACGGCGAAAACGGGCGAACGCTTCGCGGCTGCCCGCAGAGCTGTCGATTTTGAAATCGCCGCTGCGTAGTAGAGTTGCCGCGCAGTGGCTTCGCGCGCTGTCGGCTAGTTCAGAACGAGGAACCGCATCAGCCGATGCAAAATCGGCGACTGCGCCCTCATAGCGACATCACTACGCCCTTCATTCCTTCTTGCTCTCGCCCCAACCGCCGAACCAACTCGACGCCTTCTCTTCGCTCGCCTTACCTTCGCTCGACAGCTTTGATTTAACGCCTTCGGCAGTGGATTCCTTGGCTTTGCCTTCGCTGGTCAGCAGGTTTTTAACGCCCGAGGTGACGTTCCGGCTGGCGTCCGCCGACGACTGCACTACATCAGTCTCGGCCGCATCTCGCTTCAGCTGGGCGTCGATAAAGTCGTTCGCGCGCTTCGCTTTGGCTTTTGCCATCTCAAGTTCCGCGCGCTTGTTCTCGAGCTCTATTTCACGTTGAGCGTCTTCGTATTCGTTCTGCCGGCTTTTTTCTTTCTCGCGCGCGGCTGCGATTTTTTCCTCTTTCGCCTTCTGCGCACGGACCTGATCACGCTGAATAGCAAGGCGCTTTTCTTCTAGTACCAACTCCCTTTGCTGGGCCGCTGCGGCTTCCTGCTGGCGGCGTTCATACTCCAGTTGGGCCTGACGTTGATACTCTGCCTGCTGCTGCAGTTCCTGGGCTTTGCGCTCGTCCTGCAAGCGCTTGACGGCTTCGATTTGCGCGTCCATCGGACTTTGCGCCCATGCTGTGACGGCAACGCCGGAAAAAAGGATCAGACCAATAAAGAGTCGGCCCATGGCGATCACCGTTTAGCGCTGGCCGGGGTTTCCACCGGGCACACGGCGTTGGCCTGCACGCGAGTTTCGTTCGGGCCCGTGGCAATCAGGATTGCGGTGCCCGGTTTGTATTCGCAGAGCTTGCCTACCTGCGCCGAGCTCAGGGTCTTTTCGTTCTCGGTGTAGGTCAGTTGCACGCCGTCCACCAGGATTTTGTCCGGGGCCAGAGAACCGAGCGCGGCACCTGCTGCCGTGCCGCCAATGCCGCCAGCTAAACCGCCATTGCGCGCCAGCGCCCCGCCCATCGCAGCACCGCCAGCTGCGCCCAGCAACGCGCCAATGACCATCGCCTGCTTCTTGCCCTGATCGTTACTGACTTCAATTTTCGCGGGCATAATGGCCAGAATTTCTACCGTGCGCGCTTCTTGCGTTTGGTTCACTTGGTCCGCTCGATAGACGTTCGCCTGATATTGCTGACCGGGCGCCGCGCAGCCGGCGAGTAAGGCTGTAACAAGACCGGCGCTTAAGGTTCTGATGTGGGGTGTTGTCATCGATCGATTCCTCATGCTCTGGAGCCCCCGTCGATATCAGGGCACTGGCGTTCTGAATTGGAAATATTTGGCTTTTTGCCAGAAGCTCTTAATTCGCGCTGATAAACGGGCACCGCCACAAATGCGCACGGCTTCAGTGTCGCGGCCACATGGTCGACTCTAGAGTCGGGAGGTGAACTCTACGGGAAGATAGGCAGGGCGGCCCAAAAAATAGAATGCAAAAATGCAGGTCAATTGGTGTTCCTTTTGGTTCTATATTGCGCATGACTCCCAATCGCCATGCTTCAACTCAGGAATGAGTTAGAACCTGAAAGTACTCAATGCCGAAAATTCGCAATTTCGTATTTAGACTTTCTTCCGCTTCGCCTTTCTCGCTTCGAGGGTGCTGCGCTCTTCCACAAAGTGCAGCTTGTTGTCTGTTGGCGCCGGTCGCACGCAGCCCCAGTCGAGTTCCTGATCCTGCACATAGCGCTTGCCGAGCTGCCAGGCGATTTGCGCGCGGGCGAGTTCCAGTCCCAGATAAAACGCGTGGGGCGCGTCGTTTTCGACGCCCAGCTGCGGATACAAATCGTAAGGGTCGACGGCGCTGCGTAAGCCCTCGCGGTTGTAGATCTGGATGCCTTCGGCGGTGACTTCAATCCGGAAGTTGGCGTCTTTCACTGCAGCCGCTGCCTCTTTTACTTCCGCCCGCGCGTAGGGAAACGGTTTGCGGTCGTGCAGGGCCAGCAGGCCTTCGTCGATGTGGCGCGGCGGCATGTGATCTTCGCGGGCGGCGTAGAGCACGCGGCGGGCGTGGGCGAGTTCGCGCACCACGCTGCGGCAATGACCGCTGACTTCGGTGGTGAGCACCGCGCCTATGTGTAGTTCCGAAGCAATGCCGAGCAGCAGCGTGTTAAGCCCGAGCGTGTCGGCGTGGGTGAGTTCCGACAAATTGCCAATGCCCATCAGCATCGGCGCAGTGGAATAGCGCTGACGGATGTCGCGATAGCGCAGCAGGGAGTCGGTGAGGCCGTGGTGGATGGGGTCGAGAATGGGATCGGCGAAGAAGTCGCGGCCGCGCGCGAGCATGTGTTCAATCGCGCGGCCGAGCGACGCCGTATCGCGCGGGTCGCGGCCGATGAGAATCGGCGTGACGGGATATTCCTCTGCAATCCACAGGGTGTCTTCGGTGAGGCTGAAGAGGTAATCCGCGCCCGCTGCGGCGCCCTCGACCAAATCTTCTTCACGCAGCGAATCAACGCTTACCCGATAGCCCGCGTCCTTCAGCGCCCGCACCATCGCGGCCAGCGCGGGGAAGGGCACGTCGGGCAGGCAGCCCACGTCGATCACGTCTGCCCCGTCCGCCCGGTAGCGCGCGGCGCGCGCGAGCACGGCGTCTACGCTCACGTTTGGCGCATCCACAATTTCGCCAAAGATGAGGATGTCGTGGGCGGTCAGCGACCGGGCCTTGGCGCGGCTGCCAAAGTGGGCGGGGAGGTCTTTTAATTCTTCGGGGCCCCGTTCGAACGGCAGGCCAAAATGTTGTTCGAGGGCGTGCAGGTCACCCCGGCAGCGCCCGGGCAGGATCACGCGATCGAAGCCGGTGAGGTCTTTTAATCGCCGCTGGATAAATTCCACCGTGATCAGCGCCGCCACGGTGATGCCGAGCGCGCGCACTTCGTAGGTGAAGGGGCGCGGCGCCATTTCGGCCAGCACGCGGGCAAGGTTTTTCTCGGCCAGTTTGCCGGTCAGAAAGAGCAGATGCGGAAGGGCGCCGGACGCGGCTGGCATGCGAGTTTCTGCCTTGGCGCAAAGCGCGCGTTGGCCACGGATGGTACGTTGAAATAGTCTGCTGAAACAGCCGCGCGGCCCTCCGGGCGCGGGCGCCTTTTAACCTTTGCCGCCACGAGTTTGCCATGACCGATCTGGACCACGCGCTCTATCCCCCCATCGAACCCTACCGCAGCGGTCACCTCGCGGTGTCGCCGATCCATTCGATTTACTTTGAGGAGAGCGGTAACCCGCACGGCAAGCCGGTGGTGTTCCTGCACGGCGGCCCCGGCGGCGGGACGGCGCCGCGCATGCGCCAGTTTTTTGATCCGGCGGCCTATCGCATTGTCCTCTTTGACCAGCGCGGCTGCGGCCAGTCCACCCCGCATGCCTGTCTTGAAGACAACACCACCTGGGCGCTGGTGGCGGATATGGAACGGCTGCGCGCGCATCTCGGGATCGCGCGCTGGCAGGTGTTCGGGGGCTCCTGGGGTTCAACGCTGGCCTTGGCCTATGCGGTGACGCATCCGGAGCGGGTCACCGAGCTTGTGTTGCGGGGCATCTTCACGCTGCGTCGACAGGAGCTGCACTGGTTTTACCAACGGGGCGCCGACGCGCTGTTCCCGGATGCCTGGGAGCACTATCTGGCCGTGATTGCCGAGTCTGAGCGGGATGATCTCATCAGCGCCTACTACCGCCGACTCACCTCGCCCAGCACCGCCACCCAGCTGCGCGCGGCCAAGGCCTGGAGCCGCTGGGAAGCGGCCACCAGCCATCTCCTGATTGATCAGGCGCAATTGGACGCCTTCGGCATGGATGCCTTTGCGCTGGCCTTTGCCCGCATCGAGTGCCATTACTTCGTGCACGGCGGTTTCTTTGGCGCTGAGAACTACCTGCTCGACAAGGCCGACCAGATCCGCCAGATCCCCGGCGTCATCGTGCAGGGCCGCTACGACGTGGTCTGCCCGATGGAAACCGCCTGGGCGCTGCACCGGCGCTGGCCGGAGGCGGAACTGGTGATTGTGCCGGACGCCGGCCATTCAGCCTTTGAACCGGGGATTGCCCGCGCGCTGGTGGCCGCCACCGATCGCTTCCGGGCGGCATAAAACCCGCGCACCGCAGCAAAAACGGCTTGCCGAAGCGCGATTCGAGGACTAGCGTGGAAGCCGGATGCTTCGTTCAATTCAAGAAGGGGGTGCTATGTTCGAATTCGATCAAGATGCCGTTGACGCCCTGCTAGTGGATAGCGCACAGTTCAAGCGACTCTACGACAAATACTCGGCGCTCAAATCGCGGATCCGCGAGGGCAACGCCAAGCGAGTCGCTATCACGCAACTGGACCTTGAGGGCCTGAAAAGGACCAAACTCCAGCTGAAAGATCAGATGGCCGGGATGATCAAGGATTATCGCGGCGCCCACGTCTGAGAGTTCCCCATAAAAACGACAACACCACACCATTGCTATGCCCAAGCCCGGTCTGGAGTTTCTCCCGACCGGCGCCTTTTAAGCCCCGTGGCTTAACGCCCAAACTCCCCCCTCCCCCAAGCGCCGCCAGTACCGTGGCCGAATAGCGTTTGCCTGCGCCGGGTAAATTCCCAACAATACGGTCCGTTCCGGAATGCGAGCCCGCGCGATGAACCCTCAGTATTTGCAAGTCACCCGCGAGGACGGCGTTCTGCGCGTCCTCATCAATCGCCCTGAAAAGCGCAACGCACTGTCGCAGACGGTGCTGAACGAGATCCGCGACGTTTTCACTGCTCACGCCAGCGACCAAACGCTGATCGCCGCCACCATCACCGGTGCCGGTGAACGCTGCTTTGCTGCCGGGGGCGACCTGAAAGAATTCGACGGCCTGCGCGAGCGCGCGGCGGTCGAGAAAATGACCCTCGACTCCAGCGCCGCGCTGGACGCCATCCGCAACTTCCCGGTGCCGGTCATCGGCCTGCTCAACGGTGACGCCATTGGCGGCGGGGCAGAACTCGCCGTCGCCTGCGATATGCGGGTGTTCGCCGCCCACGCCAAGATGGCCTTCGTGCAGGGCACGCTGTGCATCTCGCCGGCCTGGGGCGGCGGGGCAGACCTCAT